>PWYW01000088.1 GCA_003567685.1 Gammaproteobacteria bacterium | reverse complement strand
CGATTCAGCAGGGTCTTTACGGTTGCCTCACTCCAGCCGTTGGGGCCTGCCAGACTGTCAACAACGTCGGAGGCCGTCGCGGAGCCTTGGTCCCAAAGGTACTGGAGTACACGACTCTCTGCTTCCGATATTTTCATGGGCTGCCTTGTTTGTTTACGCTTGTAAACGTCAATAGTTTACACGTGTAAACATTCAGGTCAAGCTTGAATTGGTTTAATCGCTGCATCCTGCAATCAGGAGCAGGCTGCCCTTTGTTTGATTGGACAAGGTTCAGTCGTCGTTTGCTATTCCCCAACCCCCGCCGCCAGGCGTTTCCAGCGTCAGGCAGTCGTTGGTATTGACCTCCAGCCGGCAACGACCGGGTAGTGGGGTCACCTGGCCATTCGTGGTTTCAAGCCAGGCCCGGCCGGGCTCGGCATTGCCGCCGCCGGCCTGGCCCTGGGGCGGGTTGTTGCGGCTGTTGCCGAGCAGGCCGACGCTCATTGGCTCGAGGAACCGGAGCTGTCGGATGACACCGTTGCCGCCACGCCAGCGCCCCCGGCCGCCTGATCCCTGGCGTATCGAGAACTGCTCCAGCAAGACCGGGAAGCGGGTTTCCAGAATTTCAGGGTCCGTCAGGCGCGAGTTGGTCATGTGCACGTGCACGGCATCGCAGCCATCGAAACCGGGGCCGGCGCCCGCGCCGCCGCAGAGGGTTTCGTAATGTTGAAACCCTTGTGTTCCAAAGGTCAGGTTGCTCATGCTGCCCGGGCCGTTGGCCAGCACGCCGAGGGCGGCAAACAGCGCGTCGGCAATGACCTGGCTGGTTTCCACGTTGCCGGCGACTACCGCGGCCGGGTGTCCGGGTGACAGCAAGGATCCTTCAGGAATGATCAGTTCGACGGGATCCAGGCAGCCATCGTTGAGCGGGATATCCTGTTTGACCAGGCAGCGCAGCACGTAGAGCACGCAGGCGCGGGTCACAGCCGCCGGCGCGTTGAAATTGTCCGGGCTTTGGGTACTGGTGCCCCGAAAATCCACGGTGAGTTGTCGCGCCTTGCGGTCGACGCGCAGGGCGACCTTGACGATGGCGCCGTTGTCCATGGTTTTCTCGGCGTTGCCATCGTCAAGTTCATCGATGGCCCTGCGCACCTGTTCGGCCGCATTGTCCTGAACATGCCGCATATAGGCCAGCACGGTGTCCCGGCCGTGCTCTTCAATGGCCGCCTGCAAGGATTGTTGACCGCGGGCGTTGGCTGCAATCTGGGCTCTCAGATCACTCAGGTTCTGCTCGACATGTCGGGCGGGCCAGAGTGCTTGCCGGAACCATTCGTGCAGCGCTTGTTCGCGGAGCTGGCCGTCGCGGACGATCAGTTCACCGCTGATCAGAACGCCTTCGTCATCAATGTGCCTGGAGTCGGGCGGCATGGAGCCGGGCGTCAGGCCGCCGACATCGGCGTGATGGGCTCGATTGGCCAGGAAGTACAGTGGTTGGCCGTCCTGGTCGAGACAGGGACTGATGACCGTAAGGTCGGGCAGGTGGGTGCCGCCGTTGTAGGGGTCGTTGAGCAGGTAGGCATCGCCCGACTGCATCGAGTTGCCATGCCGCGTCATGATGGCGCGCACGCTTTCGCCCATGGAGCCGAGATGAACCGGCACATGCGGTGCGTTGGCCACCAGCCGGCCCTGCGGATCAAAAACGGCACAGGAGAAATCGAGCCGTTCCTTGATGTTGGCCGACCAGGCGGTTCGCTGCAGGCTTACCCCCATTTGTTCGGCCACGGACATGAACAGGTTGTTGAACAACTCCAGCCGAACCGGGTCGGGCCGTGCCTGGTTGCAGTCTGGGTTCGTTGCACGGCCGGCACGGTTGACGTGATGGCTTCCTCGGAGAACCAGATTGCCAGCACTGTCGAGAGCCGCCTGCCAGCCGGGTTCGACCACAACCGTGGCATGGTCGTCAATGATCAAGGCCGGGCCGGATACTTTGCTTGCCGGTTGCAGGCTCAGGCGATCAAAGACCGGCGTGGCACGGTGCCATTGACCATGAAAGAAGCAAGCGACCGGCGGGTATGCTGACGCGTCAGGTTTATTCGTCCGAGGCATGCTCTGGTGAATGCCTACGGGCTGCTCGCGGGCCTCGACCAGGCCTGCCTCGATCACGATCGGTCGGTTGGGCATCAGAAAGCCAAATTCGCGACGATGGGCTTGTTCAAATGCCTGGGCCATTGCCGGGATCGAACCGGCGTCAACGGTCAGTGCGGTTTCAGTGCCGGCATATTTCAGCCGGGCCTGGCGATGGACCGTGATGTGTTCCTGATTCACCCCTTGTGCCAGCAATGCCTGCTGGGCTTGCTGGCTGATCTTGTCCAGGCCGGCGTCCAGGGCCTGTCCGGCATCGGACAGCGGTTGCTCCAGGCCGAACTCGCGCAGCTCACTGATCTGGGCCAGGCCCATCCCGTAGGCCGATAACAGCCCGGAAAGCGGATGAACCAGGACGGTGTGAATACCCAGCGCATCGGCCACGCGGCAGGCATGCTGGCCACCGGCGCCGCCAAAACACGACAGCGCATAGCGCGACGCATCATGACCTCGCTGAACCGTGATCTGGCGAATCGCTTCGGCCATGTTCTGAACGGCGATGTCCAGATAGGCTTCGGCCATGTCTTCCAGGCTGCGGGCGTCATCGCACTGCTCGGCAATCCGGTGGCGCAACTCGGTGAAGCGTTCTTCAACCGCTTGACGATCCAGCCCCTGGTTGCCGTCGGGGCCAAAGACATTGGGAAAGTGATCCGGTTGCAGTCGCCCCAGCAACAGGTTGGCATCGGTGACGGTCAAGGGGCCACCGCGCCGGTAGCAGGCTGGGCCGGGCGAGGCGCCGGCTGAATCCGGGCCGACCCGGTAACGGCCTCCGTCGAAGTGCAGGCGCGAGCCACCGCCGGCCGCGACGGTGTGTATGCGCAACATGGGTACGCGAAGACGAACGCCATCCAGCTCCGATTCGAAGCTGTACTCGAATTCGCCGTTGAACTGAGACACGTCGGTCGAGGTTCCGCCCATGTCGAAACCGATCACGCGATCAAAGCCGGCTTGCTGGGCGGTGCGCACGCAGCCAACAATGCCGCCGGCCGGCCCGGACAGTATGGCGTCCTTGCCGGCAAAGCGCTCGGCTGAGGTCAGCCCGCCGTCGGATTTCATGAACTTGAGGTCAACACCGCCCAAGGCGTTGGCGACCTGGTTTGCATAGCGTTTGAGCACCGGAGACAGGTACGCATCGACCACGGTGGTATCGCCACGATCAATCAGGCGGATCAGCGGCGATGCTTCGTGCGACAGGCTCACCTGCTCGAAGCCGGCGGCGCGAGCCATCTTGCCAATCATCTGCTCATGGGCCGGATAGCGGTCGGCATGCATCAGCACCACGGCCAGGCTCTTGAAACCGGCCTGGCGCAGCGCCGCCAGCGCCTCGCCCAGCCGCTCGCTATTCAGCGGACAGCGCACCTGGCCGTCAGCCTGTACCCGCTCATCAATCTCGACGACCCGAGCGAACAGGCGGGCAGGGCGCTGGATGTTCAGATCAAACAGTCGCGGACGTGCTTGATGACCGATGACCAAGGCGTCGGCAAATCCGCGAGTGATCAACAGGGCAGTGGCTTCGCCCGCGCGCTCCAGCAGGGCGTTGGTGGCCACGGTAGTGCCCATTCGAACAGTTTCAATCTGGCTTGAGGGAATGGCATCCTCTGCTGAAAGCCCAAGCAGGCGTCGTATGCCTTCGATGGCGGCATCCGCGTAGCTTTCCGGGTTTTCGGAAAGCAATTTGATCGTCCTCAATTGGTGATTCGGCGTCTGGGCGACAATATCGGTAAACGTGCCGCCGCGGTCGATCCAGAAACGCCATCTCTGGCGTGTCGATGGATGGGACATTGCTGGAGCTTCTGCAAAGGGTATAGAACGCATGGTAGCCGACTGCTTGATTCGGGGAGAAATCGTTTGACGCTCAATCGCTGTTTGCTGGCGTTCAGCCTGTTCTGGCTCTGGGTAGGGGTTGCAACCGCATCCGTGGCTGCGTCCGAGGAACTGGAGATCGTCATGTTTTCCAGTGATCGCTGTCCTCACTGCCAGGCCATGATTCCTTTTCTGGAAGATCTGGCCGAGCCGGAGGGCATTCATCTCAGCGTGCTGGAAATCAGCCGCACGGCCGAGCATCACGCAACGTTTCGCGCCATGGCCGCCGCGCACGGTATCGACACGCGTTCGGTGCCGGTGGTCTTTATCGGCGGGCGCGCCTGGGTTGGCGACAGCCCGGACATTCGATCGCGGGTAAGCCGCTGGGTGACCCATTGCCGGGCTCAAGGTTGCCCGGACTCACGCCTGCTGGCCCTGGGCACCCCGGAAGCCGATTCATTGGCCGATTCCGAGGCGCTGCCGGAAGACCGGCCGGGTCTGGAGCTTCCATGGTTGGGGCGCATTGATCTGACCGAGCAGCCCTTGTTGTTGACCACCGTGCTGATTGCCGCCGTCGATGGTTTCAATCCCTGCTCGCTTTGGGTGCTGACCATCTTGCTGGCGCTGGTACTGCATTCCGGATCGCGCCAGCGGGTGCTCGTGGTCGGTTTGACCTTCCTGGTGGTGACAGCGACGATCTACGGCGTGTTCATCCTGGGTGTGTTCAGCGTGTTGAACCTGCTGGCCTACGTGGGCTGGATCCAGTGGCTGGTGGCCGGCTTGGCACTGCTGTTCGCGCTGGTCAACATCAAGGACTATTTCTATTTCCAGCGGGGCCTGTCCTTTACCATCGACGACAAGCACAAGCCGGGCATTTTCCGCCGTATTCGTGGCTTGCTGTCGGAAACGCACTCATTGCCCACACTGATTCTCGCTACCGTGGCCATGGCCGCGGGCATTGCCCTGGTCGAGCTGCCCTGCACGGCGGGTTTCCCGGTTGTCTGGAGCGGCATTGTCGCCGGCCACGACCTGGACTGGACGATGACCGGTATCCTGCTGCTGGTTTATCTGGCGATCTACCTGGCCATCGAGATCGTGATTTTCCTGACCGCCGTGATCACCCTGCGCATCGACCGGTTCGAAGAGCGTCACGGGCGACTGCTGAAGCTCATCGGCGGCATGGTGATGCTGGCCCTGGGCCTGATGCTGATCTTCGCTCCCGACCTGATGCAGGATCTGGGTGGCACGCTTTTGCTGTTTGGTGGCGCCCTGTTGCTGGCGGCATTGATTGTCGTATGTCATCGAAAAGTCTTGCCGGCTCTGGGTGTTCGCCTGGGTGATGACTGGTGACTGATGATTGCGCAAGGCCCATGAGGGAAGGCAACATCAGCGCTGTGTCAAAGCTTAACCTTGAAACCTCGGATGGACGTTAGCGAGGTCACGAGTGCAATTCCACGGGGTGTTCGCACCCAATATCCGCCATCGGGATCGGATCACGCCGGCCCGCCGGGGCCGGGGTAGGAAGCCCACAAAGTCAATCCAAACCGAAGACCGCTCACCGGCTGAGCACCGCTCGGCGATGCAATGGGCGAAGCGCCTCAAGCGGGTTTTTCAGGTAGATGTGGAGAGGGGTCCGAAGTGCGGAGGAACGGTTCAGGTCATAGCGTGTATCGAAGACCCACCGGTGATCGAGCGAATCCTGAATCATCCGGTCAGCAACGACGTGCCCGGCATGTCGCCTGATAGTCGGGTGCCTCCGGTCAGGCAAATCGGCTTGCATTCTGGAATTACCGCGTACTGGATTCAGATCGCGCTTGAGCCGAGCGCGGTCCGGCGTCGCTCGTCAACGAGCAGAACCTGGCCGAGGACGGCGGTGGCCGGCACGTCTGCCTGGCGCCCACCCGGGTCAACCTGCAACTGGCCGAAGAGCGCCACCCCGAAATCGCTTTCCGCGCCACCCGCGAGGTCACGGTCTTCGTCGAAACCACCTGATCGTCATGGTTCAGGGCAGATTCAGCGTCCCCTCTGCTATATTGGCAGCCATGCGGGCATAAGCCCGTCCGTTTCCGGTCACGTCGAGGAGGTGGCGCATGGCCCAGACCCTTGGACGCTATCACATCATCAGCGAGCTAGGCCGCGGCGGCATGGGCGTGGTCTACAAGGCGCTCGACCCGAAACTCGAGCGTTTCATTGCCATCAAGTGCCTGAGCGAGGAACTGAGCGACAACGAAATCGTCGTCTCCCGGTTCCTGCGCGAGGCGCGCAACGTCGCGGCGCTCAATCATCCCAATATTGCCCAGATCTTCGTGGCGGACGAGCATGAGGGCAAACCCTACTTCGTAATGGAGTATGTGGACGGCGAATCGCTGGCCGACTTCATCGACCGCGAGGGCCAGTGCTCGCCCGAAATGGCCCGGCGCGTCACTGAACAGGCCGCGAATGCCCTGGCGGCAGCGGCTGAGGAAGGCATCGTCCACCGTGACGTCAAGCCCGGCAACATCATGCTGGACCGGCGCGGTCGGGCCGTGCTGACCGATTTTGGCATTGCCTGCGTGGTGACAGAGCAGTCTGAAAGCGGCCAGAAAAGCGTTATGGGCACACCCGGTTATTTGCCGCCGGAAGCGCTCACCGGCGATCTGGTCGATGCGCGCAGCGACATGTTCGCACTCGGCGCTGTGTGCTTCGAGATGCTGGCAGGCGAACGACTGATGCCCGGTCACGACCTCAAGCAGACCTTTTCGCAGTTCGCAAGCCAAGGTTTTCCCGACCTGTCGGCAGTGGAAGGCAAGGCCGACGACCGTGTCGTCGGGATTCTGCGCAAGCTGCTGGCCGTCAAGCCCGAAGACCGCTACGACAACTGGCAGGAACTGCTGGCCGACATGGCCCCGCTCAAGACTGGTCGTACCGGCCCGGTGGAACGTTCCGACTCCGGACCATCGACAGCCGAACGCGAGGTCACCGCGGCCCTGGCCACCGCCCGCACCGATGCCGCAACCCGACCGACAGCAACCGCCACTGACGCCACGGCGGTTCTTGAACAGGCCACGGAACAGCACCACCCGGTGCCGGTGCCCGAGCAGCGGAGACCATCCCATGCCGGTCGCTGGCTGGCCGCGTTGGCGCTGGTTATCGTTGCCCTGGGCGCTGCGGGCTTCGGGCTCACGCGCATGGATCCTCCGGCATGGAATCGGGTGACAGCCTGGTTGCCATCGTCCGACCCCGAGACGGCCCCGGTCAGCACGGAAGCCCATGGCGAGACCACGGCGCAAACCGCTCCCCCTGAAGATCTGACCGAAACCGCCGGCCGGCAAACCGCAGGCGCCGCACCGGCAGCCCGAGCCAGCCAGGCGGTCGTGGAAGAGGAAGCGGCCGATGATGCCATCGAACCCGACCTTGCCGAAGCCATCGCCCGCGCCCCGAATGCAGCCGAGGCAGATCCGGACAGCACTGCCGAGCCGGGCGCTGAAGAAGCACCGGTTCCCGAAGGCGCAACGGCCGCGCAAGACTCCAGAGTCCCGGCGGACAGCGAAACCGCTCTGGCTATGGTGGGGCAGGGCAGCATCCAGCCGGAGGCCGCCACCACGGCAGCACCGGCGCCGCAGCCCGCGCGCGAACCCGACCCCCTGCCGCCACCGAACGGCGTGGTGGTCATCGGCATCGGCGATCCGGTAATCGCCGACCCCATGGTGCGCGAAATCGAAAACGCGCTTCGCTCCGGCAACCGGCCGTTGGTGCAGCGCGGCTTCATCAGTGGCTACCGCAATCATATCGACGGCGAACAGGTTGACCTGGCCGGACTGGCCACACCCGCAATGGACGCGGGTGCCCGCTATGCGGTAATCGTTCGCGCCATGCCCGCCGGCGAACGCGAACTGCGCTACTACAACCGGGTCGATACCGCTTTCATCACCCAGCTCGAGGCCACGACCTACGATCTGTATGCGATGCAGCAGCTGGGCAGCTCACCGGTCGAGCAGATCGAGTTCACGCCGCTCAATGCGACCGAAAGAGCCATTGCCTCGGTTCGACCCTGGCTGGACGGCATTCGCCGCCAGTTGCAATAAGACTCCGATTCATAACGCCCCACATAAAAGACCCCGCGAAAGGCGGGGTCTTTTCGTTGTCGGGGGTGCTCCAGGGGTACTGAACCAGTCACGTGTGCTCGGCATCGATCCAGCCCACTCGACCCTGGTCGCCCCGAATCTGCATCCAGTCACCGGCGCGGGCCGTCGCGTCCACCATATTCCCGGCACCCAGTGTGAATTCCATCGAACTGCCGGCGGCCGGGCCGGCATGCGCGTCCAGCGAATTGGCCGTAATCACCACCCGCTCGCAATTCTCCCAACCCGTGCTGCTTGGCGTGCCAGTGAATGAAATCTTCCAGGATCGCTTCGAGCAGGCGTATCGGCTGCTTGCCTCACTGAACTGTAGAAAACCGACTTCAGATCACGCTGCGCCCGAGCGCGATCCGGCGTCGCTCGTCCAGCTCCGGCTCCAGCCGGGCAAATCGGGATCGTTTCCCGTCCGATTGGCGAAGATAGGGCAGAATCGGGTGAAATACGGCCCGTTGCGTGTTGCAATCGGTGTCAATCGTCAAGCTGACACGGCACCGGATAGCACCGGATACCGCAGGAATTCGCGGAAAAGGGCGGTATGGTTCCAATACATTGCAGTAGACTGGGGTCTTGTTGTCGAGGGAATTGGATCGTGAGACAGCTGGACCGTTTCCGGAAGTTGCTGGGCCTTGGAAAACCGGATGATCGTCGACAGTTCAGACGGCTTGATGCTCCCGAGGGAGCGCGGGTACTGATCATTGACGACTCGCGCACGGTTGTCGCTGCGCTCAGTCACATGCTGCGTCAGAGTGGTTACCAACCAATTGGTGCCAGTGACGCAGAGAGGGGCCTTGAACTTGCAGTCAGCGAAAAGCCGCACCTGATTTTTCTCGATATCGTTTTGCCAGGTTTGAACGGATTCGCTGCCTTGCGGCGTCTGCGCAAGGATGAGCGCACTCACGAGATTCCGGTGATCATGATCAGCGGCAACCCGCAGGCGGCAGAGCGCTTCTACCTGGAACGGATCGGGGCGGATGACTTCATGAAAAAGCCGTTCGGACGAGTCGAGGTGTTTTCGAGGATAGAGAAACTGGTTCGACAGGGAGCTTTGCCCGGGCGTGAAGATGGTGGGGTGGTTCCCCGGTCGAGGCCTGCTGACGCAGACACGGACACCAGGATCAGCGATGACATGCCGGATCCTTTTGACCTGTCCCGTTCAGGTTGACGTGAGCGACCTTATCGAATCCTTCTCCCGGCGGAGCGCCGAGATCGCCTGATGCAACGAAGGAATACGATGAAACGAGATGAACTGATCCAGCGTCGCGATGAACTGCGCGATCGACTGCAAGCAATCCGGCGCGATTTACGCGGAGGCCTGGAGCATGATCTTGAAGACCAGGCTCAGCAGTTGGAAAACTATGACGCCCTGATGGAGATAGCCCGAGTGGCCGAGCAGGAGCTGCTGGAGGTGGAAGCAACGCTGTCGAAGTTCAAGTAGGACGGAGTGACAGTCATGGCCGTGGTCAGCCATACCGAGCGCCGTGGTTTCATCCATCGACCCAGCGCCGAAATGGTTATTCATGCCGAAGATGCGCTACGACCCACGTGATTTTCGAGCCGCTGGATTTCATTGCACGGCTGGCGGCGCTCGTTCCGCCGCCGCGCCTGAATCTCACTCGCTTCCATGGGGTGCTCGCACCCAATAGCCCTCATCGGGCCCGGATCACACCCGCCCGCCGGGCCCGGGGCGCGTAGCCCACTTGGCGCCGTCAGCGGGAAATTTAGCGCAGCACCTTGATGGCGATGTAGCGATCAATTCTGGGATCAAGGGCCTTGTTGACGATTGACATGGTGCCTCGTCCCAGCTCGGTCTCGATCTGGTATCGATCCAGGCGCTCCATGTCATCTCATCCCTGTGAGAAGGATGGTTCAGCGGGTCGGCTGCTCGCTTTCCGGAATCAACGCAGCAGGACCAGCACGATTACCAGGACGGCAACGCCGATACCGCCAAAGACGGCCCAAGGCATCCATGCAGGTGTCGACCTGCCGGTCCGACCTGTGGCGGACGAACCGCTCTTCTGCTTATCCGGGTCCTGGAACAAGAACTCCACTCGCCCGAAGCGGACCCGATCACCGTGATGCAGGACTTCGTTGGAAACGCGTTTGCCATTGACAAACGTGCCGTTGGTAGACAGCAGATTGACGACCCGCCAGCCGTCGGCATCATGGTTGATCCTGGCATGCTCCGAAGAAACGCTGGAATCAGTCAGGATGATGTCGCAGGAACCGGCTCGCCCGATGACGTGGCGCGCCCCGTCCAGCGGAAATTCCCGGCCACTGACTTCAAGGCTGACTCCCTTCAACTGGGCGCGAGCTGATACGGCTGTCTTTGATGCAGCCGCATCATCGATCAGCTTGTTGACCTCCTCGCGGCTGAAGACCTGGGT
>PWYW01000029.1 GCA_003567685.1 Gammaproteobacteria bacterium | reverse complement strand
CTTCGGCTCAGGCTTCGGCTCAGGCTTCGGCTCAGGCTTCGGCTCAGGCTTCGGCTCAGGCTTCGGCTCAGGCTTCGGCTCAGGCTTCGGCTCAGGTTTTGGCTCAGGTTTTGGCTCAGGCTTGGAGGTGGAGGCCTTTTCTTGCGCTACCGAAGGGTTGCCGTCCTGTGCTGTTGCCTTGGGCTTGCGCTCAGATTCACGCGCCTTGCCGGCCGGCTTTTCCGACCCCGATGGACGATCGCTGGCTGGCTGATCGTTCGTCGATGGCTGCTCGGTTGGGCGATCGGATTTTGAATCCCGTGCACCATTGTTTTTCGCGGGCTGCTGTTGATCCCTGGCCGGATTCTGCCCTTGTTTCTGTTCCTTGCCCTGGTCACGGTTTTGATCCTGGTTCTGACCCTGACCCTGGTTCTGGTTCTGGTTCTGGTTCTGGTTCTGGTTCTGGTTCTGGTTCTCGCTGCTTCCTCCGCGCTTCCCACGACGATTCTTTCCGCCGCGACGACGGCGTTTTTTGCGCGGTGGTTTTGGTGAATCGTCCTCGTTTTTGTTGCCGTCAGGTGCGTTGTTGGGCTCAGCGACCTTTTTGTCAGCCGTTCTGTTTTCCGGTTGCTCGCCCTGGCGACGGGTCTTTTTCTTTTTCTTCCTGCCGTCTTGACGCGATGATGAGCGATCTGAGCCGGCTTCGGCCGAACCGGTGTCCTTCTGGGAGCGCTTGCGCTTGTGGTCCTTGGAAAACTGGCCTTTCTTGACCTTTTGGCGTGGTTTGTCAGCTTTCTTGCCTCGGGTCTGGCCACCAAACAAACCCTGGAAAAAGGCCTTCAGCCAAGCGATGAAACCAGCGGTTTCTGCCTGGCGCGCTGGCGTTTCGGTTCTGGCCGGCGCTGGCGTTGCGGGCCGCACTCCACTTACCGCTGCTTCGGTGGGCTTCCGTGGCGGCGCCTGCTGAGCTTCTTCTTTCAGGTATCCCTGTCCGTTGCTTTCTTCCGGCTGGGCGAGAACGTAGCTGGGGTCCTCTACCGCTTCGTTGCTGCGCAGTCGTTGAACCTCGAAGCGAGGGGTTTCCAGGTGTTCGTTGGCGACCACGGTGATGGGCAAACGATTGCGCCGCTCAACTTCGGCCATGACCTGGCGCTTTTCGTTCAGCAGGAAGTTGGCTACGGAGACAGGCGCCTGGATGATCACCCGCGAGGTGTGGTCCTTCATGGCCTCCTCTTCGGACAAGCGCAGAATCGCAAGCGCCAATGATTCGATCGAACGTATCGTGCCGTGCCCTTCGCAACGCGGGCAGGTGATGTTGCTGGACTCACCGAGCGACGGGCGCAGGCGCTGGCGTGACATCTCGAGCAGGCCAAACCGCGAGATTCGACCAATCTGGACACGTGCTTTGTCGGCGCGCATGGCTTCGCGCAGCTTGTTCTCGACCTGGCGCTGGGCATCCTTGCTCATCATGTCGATGAAATCGATGACCACAAGGCCGCCGAGGTCGCGAATGCGGAGCTGGCGAGCAATCTCTTCCGCCGCTTCAAGGTTGGTATTGAGTGCGGTTTCCTCGATATCGGCGCCCTTGGTGGCTCGGGCAGAGTTGATGTCGATCGATAGCAGTGCCTCGGTATGGTCAATTACCAGTGCGCCGCCCGACGGCAGCCGAACTTCGCGCGAAAATGCCGATTCAATCTGGCTTTCAATCTGGTAGCGCGAAAACAGCGGAATCGGGTCGCGGTAGGATTTCAGCTTGCGCAAATTGTGCGGCATGACCTGCTGCATGAACTCGCGGGCGTCTTCGAAGACCTTGTCGTCGTCGATCAGAATTTCGCCGATGTCCTCGCGCAGGTAATCGCGCAGCGCGCGGATAATCAGGTTGCTTTCCTGGTAAATCAGGAAAGGGGCCTGACGGGTGCCGGCAGCGGTCTTGATGGCGGTCCACAGCTGGGTCAGGTAGTCCAGGTCCCACTGCAGTTCTTCCTGCTCTCGACCAACACCGGCGGTGCGCACGATCATGCCCATGCCCTCGGGCACGTCGATCAGCTTCAGGGTGTCGAGCAGTTCCTTGCGGTCATCGCGGGAAATCTGACGCGAAACCCCGCCGGCACGGGGGTTGTTGGGCATCAGTACCAGGTAGCGTCCGGCCAGGCTGATGAAGGTGGTCAGGGCTGCACCCTTGGTGCCGCGCTCTTCCTTATCGACCTGAACGATGACTTCCTGTCCGGCCTTGACGGCGTCCTTGATGTCGACGCGCTGGCCGGCATCAAACTGTTTCTGAGCGTCCGGGTTGAAGTAGTCGCGGCTGATTTCCTTCATCGAAAGGAAGCCATGGCGCTCGGAGCCGAATTCAACGAAGCAGGCGTCGAGGCTGGGCTCAACCCGGGTAATTCGGCCTTTGTAAATATTGGATTTTTTCTGTTCCTGTGCAGGAACTTCGATGTCCAGATCGATCAGGTTCTGGCCATCGGCGATGGCCACCCGCAGCTCTTCGGGCTGCGTGGCGTTGATCAGCATTCTTTTCATTGTGTTGTCATTCCTCTCGCGCCGGCTGCCGCCTCGGCGGTCCGGTGCGGGCGTCACGACAGGTATTCGTCAATCCCGGCCTGGCCTTGGGGGAGGGCCTGGGGCCTCTCATCCGATCGGCAGCATAGACTGCCGGGCTCTTGTCCAGCGATGATTTGGCGCTGGACCGGGCGTTGGCCGCCGTGGATACCGCGGCCAATCGAATTCCGTCATGACGTCCTGCTCGGTTTGTCCTCAGTCGACAATCCGGGGCGCATGGTTCTCTCCATGACCGCTGCCTCGTTACCGTGCGGCGGTCTGACAGTCCGCGGTCCGGGCGGTCGGGCCCTTTTGGGGAAACTCCGCCTGGCGCGCTGTCGCGATTGAATTTCTCTTTCTTCCTGTCGGCCGGGTCGCGAACCGCCAGGGTCAAGCTTGGTGTCAGGGATGCTTTTACAGACCGCAGGCTGGTAGACCAGAAATCCCGCTCATGATCTGCAATCGGATATGGCAGAATCCGGGATGGTTGGTCCGTTCAATACGCGATTGCGCAGCTGGACCGCCTCATGGACGACTTTGATGTCGAATACGTCTCCATGGGCGCGCGGGAAAACTGCAAATACCCTAACCGGCATAATGTAACACCGTTAGGGTGTCAAGAGACAGTGCTTTGAACACCATTTTCCACGAACACGACTTCAGGCATGGACAGGCGAACCGGTTCTTATGACATATTTTCTTGCAAGGGTGGCCAGTCATGACAGGTTCTGCTGAGAGCCAATCGGTCAGGCACGTCGAGGTTGGCGCCGATCGGGACGGCCAGCGCCTCGATAACTTCCTGATCAGCCATCTGGGCCAATCGGTGCCGAGAAGCCTGGTCTACCGGCTGGTCAGAACCGGCCAGGTCAGGGTCAACAAATCGCGCGCCAAACCCATGCAGAAACTCAAGCGAGGCGATCAGGTGCGCATTCCGCCGGTTCGCCTCGCGGCACCGACCGAGGTGCGGCTGCCGCCTGGACTGGTTGAGCAGGTCAAGTCCTGCATCGTCGATAAGACGGAAGACTTCGTGGTGATCGACAAGCCGGCTGGCCTGGCCATGCATGGGGGCAGCGGCCTGAGTTATGGCCTGATGGACGCCGTGGCGGAGATCAACCCGGCCTGGCGGCCGGTTCATCGCCTTGATCGTCCGACCAGTGGTTTGCTGCTGGTGGCTTGCCATCATCAGGCGCTGGTCGCGCTTCAGCGGGCATTTGTCCAGCGTCAGGTCGACAAGCGCTACTTCGCCCTGCTGTGCGGTCGGTTGCCCGAAGAGCGGGTGCGGGTGGATGAACCCTTGAAGAAGATTACCGACCGCAGTGGCCAACGCCGCGTCATCGTCGATGAGGACGGTCAGCGGGCCATCAGCGAGTTCCGGCTGATCGAGCGTCTCGGGAACCACAGTTTTGTCGAAGTGTCCATCGAAACCGGGCGAACGCATCAGATTCGGGCCCACGCGCGCGCACTGGGTTTGCCGATTGCCGGTGACGAGTTGTATAACGAGCAAGCCGCGCCGGAAGGTCTCGATCGCCTGTTTCTGCACGCGCACTACTTGAGCCTGCCCTGGCCGGAGCCGCTTGTTTTCAGCTCGCCATTGCCGGATGAACTGGATGTGGCGCTGAATGCGCTGCGCCAACCTGCCCATCAATCACGCTGAGGCCCGCCGAGTGTTTCAACCCTTGAGTCTTTTTGTTGGCTTACGTTATTTGCGAGCAAAGCGGCGTAACCACTTCATTTCCTTCATTTCCCTCATCTCGATGGCCGGCATTGCGCTGGGCGTGATGACCTTGATTACCGTGCTCAGCGTAATGAACGGTTTCGAGCGTGAACTGCGCGACCGCATCCTGGGCATGATTTCCCATGCCACCATTCTCGGACATTCGGGCCAGTTTCCCGACTGGCGCTCGGTGGTCGATGAGGTGTCGGTGCATCCTGAGGTGCTGGGTGCAGCACCGTTTGCCGAACAGGAAACCCTGCTTCAGGGGCGCCGTACCTCCGGTGCCCTGGTGCGCGGCATTGATCCGGCTCTGGAGCCGGCTGTGTCCGACGTCCATGAATTGATGCTGCGCGGTGAGCTTGACCAGCTGGAAGCGGGCCAGTGGCAGGTCATCCTGGGGGTTGGACTGGCCAACCGGCTGGGCGTGACCGTTGGAGACTCGGTAACCATTTTTGCCCCCGAGATTCGCGTCACCGCGGCCGGCGTCATGCCGCAGGTGCGACGCTTTACCGTGTCCGGGGTGTTCGAGGCCGGCGTCCACGAGTACGACTCGGCCCTGGCATTCATCCACTACCAGGATGCCCAGCGTTTGTTCCGCCTGGGTGACAACATCAGCGGTATTCGCCTGAAGTTGACCGACATGCTCAGAGCCCGCTGGATTGCCCAGTCGATCAGTGCTGACTTGCCGGGTTTCTACACCGTGCGCGACTGGACCCAGCAGCACGCCAACTTCTTCCGCGCGGTGCAGACCGAGAAGACGGTGATGTTCATCATCTTGTCGCTGATCATCGCGGTGGCAGCGTTCAACATCATTTCCACACTGGTGATGGTGGTGACCGACAAGCAGTCGGATATCGCCATCCTCAAAACCATGGGCATGCAGCCCAGACAGATCATGGCGATTTTCATGGTCCAGGGCTCGATGATTGGTGTGATTGGTACCTTGCTTGGGGTGTTCTTCGGCATCCTGCTGGCGCTGAACGTCGAGTCGGTGGTCGGTGCGGTCGAGCAGTTGCTCAGCATCGAGTTTCTGTCGGCCGAGGTTTACTACATTTCGGATTTGCCCTCGGAATTGCGGGCCAGCGATGTCATCCGTTTTGGTGGGCTGGCACTGGTGTTGTCGCTGCTGTCCACCCTGTATCCGGCCTGGCGTGCCGCCCGAACCGAGCCGGTGGAGGCGCTGCGCTATGAGTGAGTCAACCGTGATTCGCTGCCGTGGACTAAGCCGCAGCTTTGTTCAGGGGGAACTGGAAGTTCACGTGCTCAAGGGCGTGGATTTCGACGTGGCGGCCGGCGAGCGGGTCGCCATCCTGGGTGCTTCCGGCGCTGGCAAGAGCACGCTATTGCATATCCTCGGTGGTTTGGACCAGCCAAGCACCGGCAAGGTGGAAATCGTCGGGCAGGATATTGCTGCCGGCGACGAGGCGGCGCGGGCGCGCATCCGCAATCGCTCGCTGGGGTTCATTTACCAATTCCACCACTTGCTGCCCGAATTCACCGCCCAGGAAAATGTCGCCATGCCGCTGATGATTCGCGGTGATGCGGCCGGCCAGGCCATGGCCGACGCGGCCAGCCTACTGGAGCGCGTTGGACTTGGCCAGCGTCTGCACCACAATCCGGGCGAATTGTCGGGTGGTGAGCGCCAGCGCGCGGCGGTTGCCCGCGCGCTGATCAACCGTCCTGCCTGCGTACTGGGTGACGAGCCCACCGGCAACCTGGACGAACGCAATTCGGCCGCCGTCTATGACCTGATGCTCGAGCTCAATCGGGAGTTCAGGACGTCGATCGTCCTGGTCACCCATGACGTTCGCCTGGCGGCGCGCATGGACCGGCGGCTGGAAATGCGCGACGGCCAGTTGATGCCCATGGACTGATGCGTAGCGGGGGCTTGCTGGCGTTTTCAGGCGGGGTGATCATCGCCGCGCTGGCCCCTGGGCTGCCTGCATTTCCGCTGGCCGTGACAGGCCTGCTGTTGGCTGTGTTGTCGTTCCTGCTTCTCCGGTCTCCGGCCTTTCAACCCGAGGGCCGCGGCCGGAACGCCGTGTTGATCGGGTGTTGCGGCCTGCTTGGTGCGGCCTGGTTCCTGGTCCAGGCCAGCTGGCAGCAATCTACTGAGTGGCCGGCCGAACGGGCCGGCGAGCACGTTGTGCTGAGCGGCACTGTCAGCGGTTTGCCACGGCAGTATGGCGATACCTTCCGCTTTGATTTCTCGCCGGACCGAAACAGCTGGGCCGAGCTGGACGCCGGGCCGGTGCCACGTCGCATCCAGTTAAGCTGGTTCCGTCCATCGGTTTATCTTCAGCCGGGTCAACCGTTGGAGCTGGGTCTGAGAATGACCCCGCCTCACGGCCGCTTGAACGTGGGCGGTTTTGACAGTCGCCGGCATTTGTTGTCCCGGCGCGTTGGCGCCCTGGCCAGCGTCACGGAATTTGATGCCGCTTCGACCGGAGCATCGGGCCCACTCCACTGGCGGGCCTGGCCGGATCGCGGGCGACAGTATCTGGCCGAGGTGATCCAGGCCGAGAGCCCGGGCAGCCGGTCAGCGGCGCTTCAGCGGGCGCTGCTGATTGCCGATCGGGGCGGCATGGACCCGGCACTGTCGGAAACCTTGCGGCGAACGGGTACCGCGCATCTGCTGGCGATATCCGGCCTTCATGTGGGCATGGTGGCGATGATTTTCGGGGCGCTCGGGTCACTGCTGGCGATGCCGATCAGCCTGGTCTTTCCAGCGATTGATCGCCGCCGCTTCGGGATTGTTCTGGCGCTGGGTGGAGCCGCCGTTTACGCCTTGATGGCGGGACTGACACTGCCCACCCAGCGGGCGCTGGTGATGCTGGCGGTGGGCCTGGGTGCCCTGTTGCTCAGGCGGCCCATCCGCCCGGCACATGCCTTGTTGGTGGCCTTGTTCACCTTGTTGTTGATCGACCCGCTCTCACCGCTGGCCAGCGGCTTCTGGTTGTCGTTTGCCGCCGTGGCCGTCCTGATCTGGGCCTTTGCCTGGCGGGCACCAGGGCAGCGGGGCTCGTGGTGGACCGGGCTGATCAAGGCGCAGCTGATCGTCGCCGTGGGCATGTTGCCGCTGAATGTCGGTCTGTTCCAGCAGTTCATCCCGATGGCCCTGCCGGCCAACCTGCTGGCCATTCCCCTGGTGGCCATGGTCATTCTGCCGTCGCTGCTGCTGTCGGCCTTTCTGATCGGCTTGGGGCTTCCCGCCGACTGGCCGCTGGCAATCAGCGGCCATGCCCTGCATTGGCTGATTGCCGCACTGGAGTGGATGAGCGCGTTGCCCGGCGCCTACCGGCCGATGGCTGGCTCTGGCTGGCTGGCCATTGTCCTGGCAATGATCGGCGCAGTCTGGTTGCTGGCGCCACCGGGCTGGCCGGCGCGCTGGCTGGGTCTGCCCCTGTTCTTGCCGTTGCTGCTGCCGCCATCGTTCGACCGGGATTCGTCGGTGCTGGATCTTCATCTTCTCGACATGGGAGACGGCCAGGCCATTCTTTTGTCGTCTGGCGGTGACAGCCTGCTGGTGGACACCGGGCCAGGTGACGGTGAAGGTGGTGACGCCATTGGCCACGCCTTGCCGGCCTTGTTGCGCGCCACTGGCTTGCCGCCGCCCAGCGCGATAATTCTTTCGGCCACGACCCGCCGTCACGCCGGCGGACTGGGTTCGCTGGATGACGACCTGCCGCGCTGGAGCCCGCTGGGGACCCACGGCGAGGCTTGCCTGGCGGGGCAGGGGCACTCGCTGGGCGAGTATCGGCTCCTGGTATTGCACCCCTCGGCAGCCTTGCCCGACCTGGGCAACAACAGTAGCTGCGTGCTGGTCATTGAAGGCCCGGGCGGCCGGGTGTTGCTGCCTGGCACGGTGGATTCGGTAGTTGAACGCCGGCTGATGCTGGAACAGCCCGACTTGCAGGCCGAGGTGCTCGTGCTGTCCAGAGGCGGTCATCGAGCGGCAACCAGCGCGGCCATGCTGGACTGGCTGCGTCCCGAGCTGGCGCTGGTGTCAGTGCCCCGGCACGACCGCGCCGGCCGGCCTCACCCGGAACTGCACGAGCGCCTGGCCAGCCGCGGCATCCTCAGTTACACCACCGGGCAGTGTGGCGGGCTGTCGCTGCGCCTGACGCCCGATCAGCCACCTGAGATCCGATCGGCCGCTGGCCAGCATCGGCGTTTCTGGTTGCCGCATCGCGAATGCCCCTGAACCGGCCGGCAGGCTTATGCTCAAGCGACTAAGCCGGTATCATCTGAGCTTTCCCAACCGGAACCTGCCTTTCCATGCTTGAAATCATGATTGCCGGCGGCTGGCTGATGGTGCCGATCATTTTGTGCTCCATCATTGCGGTCGCCATCGTCATCGAACGCTTCCTGGCGCTGCGCAGTTCGAGAGTGCTGCCCCAGGCGGTGCCGGCACAAGTCAAGCAGTGGGCCCAGCAGAACGAGCTGGATGCCAAGCACATCGAGCAGCTGCGACGCTCGTCGCCGCTGGGGCGGGTATTGGCGGCGGCACTCGACAACCGCGAACGCAGTCGGGAGATCATCAAGGAAGCCATTGAAGACACCGGGCGCCACGTGGTGCACGAGCTGGAGCGCTTTCTCAATACTCTGGGCACCATTGCCGGCATGACGCCGTTGCTTGGCCTGCTGGGTACCGTGGTCGGCATGATCAAGGTATTCAGCGCGATCATGGTGCACGGCGTGGGTGACCCCAACCAATTGGCCGGGGGCATCTCCGAAGCGCTGATCACCACCGCTGCCGGCCTGACCGTGGCCATTCCCAGCTACTTCTTCTATCGCTATTTCCGGGGTCTGGTCCGCGCCTACGTGGTGCAGATGGAGCAGCAGGCCCTGGTGCTCATGCAGGCCATCGAAACCGGCCAGCGCCGGCGTCGCCAGCCATGAAGTTGACCGACGAAGAGCGCGAGGAGCCCGAGGTCAACCTGACCTCACTGATTGACGTGGTCTTTCTGCTGCTGATCTTTTTCATGGTCACCACCAGTTTTGATCGTCATTCGCTGCTGCGTCTCGACCTGCCGGAGGCGACCACGGCTGAAAATGAGTCCGTGCCCAACCGCATCGAGTTGGTGATTACCAATGATGGCCGTCTGTTTCTTGGAGACCGGCAACTGGTGGATGATCGCCGGGCCACCCTGCAGGCGGCGCTGTCCGAGGCGTTTGCTGACAACCCTGATGCCGTGCTGGTCATCCGGGCCGATGGTGAAGCGCCGCATCGGCTGGTCGTTCGGTCGCTGGATGCCGCTTCTGCCGAGGGGATTCGTCGCCTGACCATTGCCGCTGTCGAGCCGGAGGCTTCGGCACCGTGAGCGAGGCCCCTGGGCATCGGCTTTACCGGCGGCTGCTGACCTATGTTGGCAGGAACCGGACCGTATTCATCCTGGCGATTGTGGCGGTGGCGCTGGATGCGGCCGGCCAGGGCCTGTTTTTCTACCTGCTTCGGCCGTTGATCGATGAAACCATTGCCGCGCCCGAGCCGGTTTTCAGCTTGTGGCTGCCGGCGCTGGTGCTGGGCGCGGTGTTCTTGCGCATTCTCGGCAACTTCGGCGGTGTGTTCGGCATGGAATGGGTGGGTCGCCGGCTGATTGCCGACCTGCGCGGCGATCTGTTTGCCCGCTACCTGACCTTGCCGGCCAGCTATTTCGATCGTGAGTCGTCAGGGCAAATGATTTCGCGGGTCACCTACAATGCCGAGCAAGTTGCCCAGGCGGCCACCACGGCGCTGATCGGCAGCCTGCGCGATGCCTTTACCGTGATTGCGCTGGTCACGGTCATGCTGATCCAGTCCTGGCGGTTGACCTTGACCATGTTGCTGCTGGTGCCGGTCATTGCCCTGGTGGTCACCGTCATCAGCGCGCGCTTTCGCAAGATTTCCGGCCGCATCCAGCATTCGATGGGTGATGTCACCCACGTCACCGAAGAGGCCGTCAATGGCCACGAGGTGGTCAAGATTTTTGGCGGCAGCGCGCAGGAAAAAGCCGCCTTCGAGCGCATCAACGAAAGCAATCGCGCCCTGCATTTGCGCCTGACGGCCACCCAACTGCTGTCGTCATCGCTGATTCAGCTGGCCGCCGGGATGTCGGTCATCCTGCTGCTGCTGATTGCTGCCAGCAACATCATGCGGGCCGAGGTCACGGCCGGTATCTTCATGTCGGTGCTGGCGGCCATGGTGGCCTGCATTCCACCGCTCAAGCGCCTGACCAAGATGCACGCGGTGATCGAAAAAGGGCTGGCCGCGGCCTCAAGCATTTTCGAGGTGCTGGACACCCCGGGCGAGGCCGATGAGGGCGAGTGTGCGCCGGAGCGCGTTGAGGGCAATATCCGCTTTGAGCAGGTGTCCTTTCGCTATCCGGGTGCTGAACGCGAGGTGCTCGATGGCATCAGTCTCGACATCCCGGCCGGTTCGGTGTGTGCGCTGGTCGGTCGCTCCGGCTCGGGCAAGAGCACGCTGGCCCGCTTGCTGCCGCGCTTTTATTCGCTGGATGGCGGCCGAATCTGCATTGATGGCCGCTCGATCGACGACTTCCGGCTCGATGCACTGCGTCGCCAGATTGCGCTGGTCAGCCAGAACGTTGTGCTGTTCAATGACACGGTGGCGGCCAACATGGCCTACGGTGCACCCGAGCCGGTCTCGCAGGAGCGCCTGATCGAAGTGGCGCGTCAGGCCCATGCGCTGGAATTCATCGAGCAATTGCCGGCGGGTTTCGAGACACCAATCGGCGAGCGGGGTGCCCTGTTGTCCGGCGGCCAGCGCCAGCGACTGGCCATTGCCCGCGCGCTCCTGAAAGATGCCCCGATCCTGATTCTGGACGAAGCCACCTCGGCACTGGATGCCGAATCCGAACGCCAGGTCCAGGCGGCCCTGGAAATCCTGATGGCCCGTCGTACCACGCTGGTCATCGCCCATCGGCTGGCGACGGTACAGCGCGCCGACCTCGTCGTGGTGCTGGACCAGGGCAGGGTGGTTGAGCAGGGCCGGCACGAAGAACTGCTGGCGCGGCCCGAAGGTCTGTACCGCCATCTGCATCGGCTCCAGCTTCAGGACGAGCCGAGAGTCGAAGGCTGATGAAAGGCCGGATCGAGCGTTATGCGCTCAAGCTCTGGTACGACACCGCTCGTCCGCCCTGGCCGTGGCGAATGCTGTCCTCGCTGCATAGATGGCTGTTTCGTTCGCGCTGGCACCGTCCATCACTGAGGCCGCCAGTGCCCGTGATCGTGGTCGGCAATCTGACGGCGGGTGGCAGCGGCAAGACGCCCATGGTCATTGCCCTGGCCCGTGAGTTGAGCGCGCAAGGTTACCGGATTGCGCTGATCTGTCGGGGCGCAGGCGGCAAGGGGGCAGCTGATCCGCGCCGGCTTGTCACGGCCGAAGAGGTGGACGAGCTGGGCGACGAAGCCGTGCTGCTGGCCGAACAGACCGGTTTGCCGGTCTGGGTGAGTTGCCGACGCGACCGCGCGCTGATGGCCGCGGTGGATGCCGGCGCCGAGGTCATCATCAGCGACGATGGCCTGCAACATCAGGCACTTCCGCGCAGCTTCGAGATTTGCATGGTGGATGGCGACCGAGGTTTTGGCAACGGTTTCCTGCTGCCGGCCGGGCCGCTTCGCCAGTCGCTGGACCGTCTGGAGACCGTCGATCTGCTGGTGACCAAGGGTGCAGTAGCGTGCCGGCCTGACAGCTTGGCGTGGTCGCTGCCGCTCTCCGGGTTCAGACGGCTGGACGGGCAGGAGCAGCGCCCGTCCGATGGCTTTCAGGGCCGGCAGGCCGTGATCCTCTGTGCCATTGCCAATCCGGATCGCTTTGCCGAGGAGCTTCGCGCCCTGGGTATCGCTGTGGACTTGCACGCCTTCCCCGACCATTATCGATTCGCAGCCAGTGACCTGGCCAATTTGCCCGGCCCGCTGCTGGTGACGGCCAAAGATGCCGTCAAACTGCGGGGCCTGGGCCGCGAAGCGGATACCTGGGTGGTCGAGCAAGGTTTGCGGCTGCCGGACGATGTGCTGCGGCCGGTGCTCGACCACCTGGAGGCCTGGCCCGATGGTCACTCACGGAGTTCATGAGCCGGGCATTCATTATCAATCTTTACGGGTTCTGACATGACCGAATCGTTTCACATCATCATTCCCGCCCGGATTGGTTCCAGCCGGCTGCCGCGCAAGGCCCTGGCCGAGATTGCCGGACGGCCGCTGGTGCTGCACACCCTGGAACGGGCGCGCCAGGCCGGTGCCGCCAGTGTTTGCGTGGCGACCGACAGTGAAGAAATCGCCGATGTGGTTCGGGCCGATGGTGGCGAGGTGATCTTGACGCGCGCCGATCACCCGTCGGGAACCGACCGCCTGGCCGAGGTCGTGACGCGTCGCCGCCTGGATGACCAGGCCATCGTGGTCAATCTGCAGGGTGATGAGCCGGGCATGCCGGCAGCCTGTCTGCACCAGGTGGCCGAGCTCCTGGCCAGCGACCCGCAGGCACAGATGTCGACCTTGTGGCGTGGCCTGGACAGCGAGGCCCAATGGCGTGACCCGAACGTGGTCAAGCTGGTCGCCGATCGCCATCAGCGCGCCCTGTATTTTTCGCGCGCGCCCATTCCGCACCTTCGCGATGGCGGCTGGCCCCGGGCACAGGCGTGCCGGCATATCGGTCTGTATGCCTATCGGGTGGCTGCGCTAAAGGCCTGGCAGGGTCTGCCGGAAGCCGAGCTGGAAAAGCTGGAAAGCCTCGAGCAGCTGCGGGCCCTGGCAGCGGGTTGGCGCATTCTGGTGGCAGAGGCCTGTCAGTCCATTCCGGTCGGCGTCGACACCCACGAGGATCTCGCTCGCCTGCGCGTAGAATTGGACTCATGAAATCCGTTCTGTTTGTTTGCCTGGGCAATATCTGTCGCAGCCCGACCGCACGGGCCCTGTTCGATGCGCGGTTGCGCGAGGCCGGTCTGACCATCGAGACCGATTCGGCCGGGGTCGCCGACTATCACATCGGCAAGGCGCCGGATCCGCGTTCCATCCGACATGCCATGGACTGGGGCGTGGATCTAAGCGCTGAGCGAGCACGTCAGGTTCAACCGGCCGACTTTCATCGTTTCGATGCCATCTTCGCCATGGACCGGGACAACCTGGCGGCGCTGGAGCGCCTGGCACCAGCTTCGGCCACCGCGCGGGTCTGTTTGCTGATGGAGCTGGCGCCGGACTACGGGCTGGACGAGGTGCCTGACCCCTACTACGGCGGTGCCGAAGGCTTCGAACGCGTGCTGGACATGCTGTCCAGCGCCGCTGACGGGCTGATCGAGGCGCTTCAGTCCCAGTCCGGCTCGCGGTGACCAGCGAGTTCGACGGCCCGGCGTTTGTGCGCAGCCTGTCCAGCGGACCAGGCGTGTACATGATGCGCGATGCCGACGACAAGGTGCTCTACGTGGGCAAGGCGCGCAATTTGAAACGGCGGGTCGGCAGTTATTTCAATCGCCAGGACAAGGGGCCGCGCATCAATCTGATGGTGCGCAAGATCGCCCGGATGGAAGTGAGCCTGACGCGCACCGAAGCCGAAGCCCTGCTGCTGGAAAATGAATGGATCAAGGCCTATCGGCCGCGTTTCAACATCAACCTGCGTGACGACAAGAGTTACCCCTGGATTCGCATCGACCGCCGCCACCAATTTCCGCGCATCAGCTTTTACCGGGGCAGCCGCAAGAACGATGCCGCCTACTTCGGCCCCTTCTCCAGCGCCGGTGCTGTGCGCGAATCGCTGAACCAGATTTACCGTCTGCTGGGTCTTCGGCAGTGCCGGGACACGGTGTTTGCCAACCGCACGCGGCCCTGTCTGCAATACCAGATCAATCGCTGCAGCGCGCCCTGCGTGGGGTATATCAGCCCGGAGGACTATGCGCGCGACGTCAAGGCCGCTTCGGCGTTTCTCAAGGGCCGCAGTGAGGCCGTGATCGAACTGTTGGGCGAGCGTATGCAAGCGGCCTCGGAAGGGCTGGAATTTGAAAAAGCCGCTGCCCTTCGCGATCAGATCCAGGCTTTGCAGAAGGTTCGGGCCAGCCAGTACGTGACCGATGCGGCCAATGATCTGGACGTGATCGCCCTGACCCGGGAGGGTGCCCACGTCGCGGTCCAGGTGGTCGAGTTTCGCCACGGGCGCAATATGGGCGGCCAGTGCTTCTTTCCGGGAAACCTGGATGCCAGCTGGGACGATCATGCCTTGATGAGTGCCTTTATCGGCCAGTATTACGCCGAGCGTCAGCCACCCAGCGAGATCCTGCTGTCGTCGGAGCCGGCCGAAGCCAGCCTGTGGAAGGAGGCCCTGGCGGCCCGCCGTGAAGGCAAGGTGGGTTTGCGCTGGAATGTGCGCGGTGATCGTAGCCAGTGGCTGAAAATGGCCCTGGCCAACGCGAGTGACGCGTTGCGGCGACGCCTGGCCGAGCGCGACAAAGTGGGGCAGGGCCTGGCGGCCTTATCCGAGTTGATTGACCTGTCCATGCCGCCCGAGCGGATGGAGTGTTTTGACATCAGCCATTCGTCCGGCACCGAAACAGTGGCGTCTTGTGTGGTGTTCGGGCCGGAAGGCGCAATGAAGAAACACTATCGCCAGTTCAATATCGAGGGCATTGAGCCCGGCGATGACTATGCCGCCATGGAGCAGGCGCTGCGGCGTCGCTACCGACGCGTGCTGGAAGAGTCTGGCGCGGTGCCTGATCTTTTGGTCATCGACGGTGGCAAAGGCCAGGTCAGCAGCGCCCGGAAGGTGATGGAAGCACTGGGTCTGGATGCCGTCCCCATTCTCGGCGTCGCCAAGGGCCCGGGCCGCAAGGCCGGGCATGAAACCTTCATCTATGGCGATCGTCAGGTCAAGCCGGGCCCCTATCATCCGGCCTCGCATCTGGTTCAGCAGATTCGCGACGAGGCGCACCGCTTTGCCATCAGCGCTCATCGCCGGCGGCGCCAGAAAAGGGCCCAGGCATCGCCACTGGAACAGATTGCCGGTGTCGGCCCCCAGCGGCGACAGAAACTGTTGCAGCACTTTGGTGGCCTGCAGGGGCTGAAAAAGGCCAGTGCGGAGGATCTCGCCCGCGTGCCCGGAATCAGCCAGTCCCTGGCCGAGCGAATCGTCGCCGGTTTGCAGGACGTTTCATGACCGCTTGCCAGCCCGCAGAATGCACACAATTGAGCGATAATCCCCCTGTGCCTTCATCCCAGAGACGATTTTGTCACTGACCATCCCGACATTGCTGACGCTGCTCAGGATCCTGATGATCCCGGTGCTGGCCCTGGCGTTCTACTGGCCATCCGACTGGGCCAATGTGCTGGCGGTCGTCATCTTCGTGCTGGCCGCGCTGACGGACTGGCTGGATGGCTGGGTGGCAAGGCGTTTCGGTATGACCAGCGCCTTCGGTGCATTTCTTGACCCGGTCGCTGATAAATTGATGGTGGCCGTCGCCCTGGTGCTGATCCTCCAGCGACAACCCGAAGTGGTGTTGGCGCTGTCCGTGGCCGTGATCATCGGGCGGGAAATCACCATCTCCGCGCTTCGCGAATGGATGGCAGGACTGGGCGAGGGTGCCCGGGTCAAGGTGGCATGGACCGGCAAACTCAAGACCATTCTGCAGATGGTTGCGATCGGCTTCCTGCTGTATGGCGAGCCGCTGGGGCCGCTGCCGGTGCTGGATATTGGTCGCTGGTTGCTGGTGCTGGCCGCGGTGCTCACCATAGTGTCCATGATCAGCTATCTGCGTGCCGCCTGGCCGGCCATCCATGCCAGACGCTAGCGCGCGGCCGATAATTTCTGAATTTCGCTTTCCCGGAGAAACGCCTCATGCCCAAGTCGTCACGCCAGACGCTTTCCATGGCTCAGAAAGCTGACCGTCACGCCTTGTATGAAGAAAGCGTCCAGGACCCCGAAACGGAATTGGCTTTCGTTGCCGAAACGTTCGCTGAATTGACCGGCCGTGCATTGAAGCGGCTGCGGGAGGATTTCTGCGGCACCGCCAACACGGCAGCCGCCTGGGTGCGACAGGGCGCCGACCACGAGGCAGTCGGCGTTGATCTGGATGCCGAGGTGCTGGCCTGGGGGCAGCGCCACCACGTCAAACCGCTTTCGCCCGACCAACGGGCTCGTCTGCGATTGATTCAGGGAGATGTTCGGAGGTCGGATTCAGGCCCGGTCGATGCCGTTCTTGCCATGAACTTCAGCTACTACCTGTTCACCACCCGGCAGGCCTTGCGCGAGTATTTCGAGACGGTTCGGTCAGGCCTGGTCGACGACGGGGTTCTCTTCCTGGATGCCTTCGGTGGTTATGACGCCCATCGGGAACTGGAGGAGCGGACGGAATTCGACGACTTCACCTACGTTTGGGATCAGGCCAACTTTGATCCGATCCATCACCACATGACCTGCCAGATCCATTTTGAATTTGCCGATGGCTCAGAGCTGAAAAAGGCCTTTGAGTACCACTGGCGCCTGTGGACACTGCCTGAAATTCGCGAGTTGCTGCTGGAAGCGGGGTTCTCGTCGGCGACCGTCTACTGGGAAGGCACCGACGAGTCGACCGGGGAGGGTGATGGCATCTACAGCCCGAGCGAGCGTGGCGACGCCGACGCTGGCTGGATTTGTTACCTCGTGGCGAGGCGCTGACTGGCTGTTCCAGGGCGCCCCGTCAGAGACTGAACACCTGACGGAGCCAGCGCTCCATCCCCTCGAACTCAACCGGGTCTGCGGGAATGAACGCCTCGATATCCATCTCGTGCAGGGCCGAGAAAAATTCCGGATCCTCCTGGAGGATTACCAGCGCATTGATCAGGTCCTCCTGAACAGACATTGGTACATCCGGACTGGCGGCAATCGTGTTGTTGGGAAACGTCTCCGAAGTGGCCAGAATGTCCAGATTCGGGTAGCGACTCACCAGATTATGCGGCACGATCGCGGCCTCGGCTTCCATCGAGAAGACGATCTCGACCGCATCCAGCCATGAACTGGCACTTGACTGGATCCGTGGTTGCTGCATGGGGTTATTGAACCATTCGCCAAGAACCAGGGCTCCCAAGGACGGCGCCGGCAAGCTGGCGATGACAAGACCGACCAAATCATTGGTGGTTTCAATGCCCTGGCCGGGCATTACCATCAATGAGTAGTAACCTGGCTGGTCCGCCTTGACGAGCGGTCGATAGCCGTTTCGCTGAATTCGATGGGCAACGAGGTGTGCATCTTCAAGGACCAGGTCCGGCTGCTGGCCACGACGAATATCCATCCAGTAACGGTGGAAGTCCCTGGACGTTTGAAGGTCAAATCGGTGCGGAGTGGTCGCGTTGAGGAAATCGACCAGCGGACGATAGACTTGCTCTGCCTGCTCGGGGGTAAAGGTTGGCTGAACATGCAGCAGGAATACGCGATCGTCGCCATTCCCCACTGGCTCGCCTGTCGGCTCGTCGGTAAGTTCTGCGGCTACGGGTTCCTCGACAGCGATCTCTTCGCTTGCCGGCTCGCTTTCGACGGCCATTTCAGCCGTCTCCAATTCGGATGATTCTTCCGGATCGACTTCTTGTGCCGGGGCAATTGAGCCGACGCTTATCAGCGCCAACACCAGCAAACATGACGCGATGACACGAGCCCAGGATGAAGTGTTCATTGACGTTACCCCTTCAAGGTGTTGACAGGCTTGATTTTTAGTATGTGGCCATCCTAGCACAGGGTCGACGGGTGAACCAGTTGTAGACTGGCTGGTATTTCCTGACTGTCTGTCACCTCGATTCGCTGTCCCGCCTGCAGGAACGACGGACCGACTGCCAGACCAAGTCGCAGCTCGTCGAGCTGGACTGCATCAAGAACATCAAGTTTGCCGTCATGGCCATTCAGCCGAAGTGTTTCGCCGGGCTCCCAGACTGGCTCGTTACCCTGGCATCGGAAGGCGATCAATCGGTATTTGACGGTGCCTCGATAGTGCAGCCGGGCAATCACTTCCTGGCCGGGGTAACAGCCTTTGCTGAAGCTCAATCCGCCCTGCGTGTCGAGGTTCAGGAATTGCGGCAGAAAGCGCGCGCTGGTTTGTTTGTACAACCACGGGATGGCGGCAGCCAGATCAGCCAGTCGCCAGCGTCGAAGCGTGGCTGGTGACGGAGATTGACCAGCGCCGTCGCACAGCCAGAGACGGCGGGACGTTACGCCGGGAACAATGCCAGGCGTTCTTGCGCTGACCGCGCCATCAAAGCTGGCGCAGACGCTCGGTGATTGGGTGAATTCGACCGTTCGCCCGATGGCGAACAGGCGTAATCGTTCGAGTGTCGCCAGTTGTTCCAGCGGGAATACCAGATCCACATTGCCTTGATGCCGTTTGAGGAGAATCACAGCCAGGCATCGGCCTTTCGGGTCACACCATGCCGTTGTCATCCATCGCCCGTCATCGAGCTGGCTTATGTCGCCGACAAACTGCGATTGCGCGAAATTCTCGGCATCAGGCCCGCTCAAGCGAATGCCTGATAGGTGTTCCAAATTGAACTCATTCACCATAAAAACTGTGATTTTTCACTGCGAAAAGGTACAATTCTAGTATGTCGGATAAGCAATCTGATCACACTGATAACGACGCCTCCGAAAGGGAAGTTCCCAGCCAGGATGAACGGAATCAACCGGCCCAGCGTCCGCGTGAGTATGGCGGACGAAAGGACGGTCTGGATCCTACCCGTTATGGTGACTGGGAAAAGAACGGGCGCTGCATCGATTTCTGAATCTTCCGGCTGTTTTTGCTAGCTGACCAAAAAGGCGACAAGATTATGGCGACGGATAACCGACCGCTTTCTCCCCATCTGCAGGTCTATCGACCTCAGCTGACCTCAGTATTGTCCATCTCCCACCGATTTACCGGAATCATCAACAGCCTGGGCTTGATCGTGGTGGTGGCTTGGCTGGCCTCCTTGGCCGCAGGTCCCGAAGCTTACGAGCAGATCGTCGGCTTGCTGTCCCACCCCGTGGGTATTATCGCCATGGCAGTCTGGACATTCTCTCTTTTTTACCACCTGCTCAACGGCATCAGGCACCTCATCTGGGATGCTGGCTGGATGCTTGACCTGAAAGGTGCTTACGCATCCGGGTATGCGGTGGTCGGTCTGGCCTTTGTGCTGACCCTGTTGGTATGGGGGGTAATCCTGTGAGATTGAGAAATCCCTTGGCCAATGCCCACAACCATGGCGCATCCGGCGATGCGGTCAGCCACTGGTGGGCCCAACGCTTCAGCGCCATCCTGCTGGCCCTTCTGGTCGTCTGGCTGGTTTTCGCGCTGTTCACGCTGGTGGGTGCCAGCCACGAAGAAGCATCAGCCTGGCTGGCCCGTCCGTTCAACGCGGCCATGGCAGTGCTGTTTGTCGTGACGTCTCTTTATCACAGCCGGCTCGGGCTACAGGTTGTGATTGAAGACTACATTCACCAACGGGCAGTGGAAATTTTCCTGCTCGTGTCGATCAAGATCGCGGCGATTTTTGGTGGCGTTCTTGCCGTCCTTGCCATCCTGAAACTGGCACTGGGAGTTTGAATTGAGCACTGCATACAAAATCACCAAGCACGAATACGACGTGCTTGTCGTTGGCGCCGGCGGCGCCGGCTTGCGCGCCACCATGGGTTTGGCGGCAACCGGTCTGACCACGGCGTGCATTACCAAGGTCTTCCCGACCCGTTCGCACACCGTGGCCGCCCAGGGCGGCATGAGTGCCGCGCTCGGCAACATGGGTGAAGACGACTGGCGCTGGCACATGTACGACACCATCAAGGGGTCGGACTGGCTGGGCGACCAGGATGCCATCGAGTACATGTGCCGCGAAGCCATTCCCTCGGTGATCGAGCTGGAGCACTTTGGGGTGCCGTTCTCGCGCACTGAGGAAGGCAAGATTTACCAGCGGCCCTTCGGCGGCATGACTACCCGTTACGGCGAAGGCACTGCGCAGCGTACCTGTGCAGCGGCCGATCGTACTGGCCATGCCATCCTGCATACCCTGTATCAGCAGTCGCTCAAGCATGATGCGCAGTTCTTCATCGAATATTTCGCGCTTGATCTGTTGATGGACGACGATGGTGTTTGCCGTGGCTGCTTGGCCTGGGATCTGGCCACCGGGACGCTGCACGAATTCCGCGCTCACGCGGTCATTCTGGCGACTGGCGGCTACGGTCGCGCCTATTTCTCGGCCACTTCGGCACACACCTGCACCGGCGATGGCAACGGCATGGTGTTGCGTGCCGGGTTGCCGCTGCAGGACATGGAGTTTGTCCAGTTCCACCCGACCGGCGTCTACGGTGCAGGCTGTCTGATCACCGAAGGTGTACGAGGCGAGGGCGGCTACCTGACCAACTCAGAGGGCGAGCGTTTCATGGAGCGCTATGCGCCCAATGCCAAGGATTTGGCTTCTCGCGACGTGGTATCGCGCTCGATGACCATCGAGATTCGCGAAGGTCGTGGTGTTGGCGGCAAGAATGACCATATCCATCTGAACCTGCAACACCTCGGCGCCGACGTCATCAACGAGCGTCTGCCTGGTATTGCCGAAACCGCCAAGATCTTCGCCGGCGTGGATGTCACCCGCGAGCCGATTCCGGTGCTGCCGACCGTCCACTACAACATGGGCGGCATTCCGACGAATTACCACGGTGAAGTGGTCAACCTGAAAGACGGTGACCCGGATTCTGTGGTGCCGGGCCTGTACGCCATCGGCGAAGCCGCCTGCGTGTCGGTGCACGGCGCCAACCGCCTCGGCTCCAACTCGCTGCTCGACCTGATTGTCTTCGGTCGCGCGGTGGCCAAGCGTTGCGGCGCCACCATCAAGCCGGGCCAGTCGCATCGACCGCTGCCCGAGGGCCGAGTGGATGAGCTGGTGGGCGAGTTTGATCGCCTGCGTCATGCGTCCGGCAGCACGTCGACGGCTGATATCCGCGCTGAGATGCAGACCGTGATGCAGTCGGACGCAGCGGTCTTCAGAACCAGCAAGACCCTGAAGGAGGGTTGCGAAAAGATTGCGTCCGTCAACGGCAGCTTCGATGACGTCAAGGTCACTGATCGCTCGTTGGTCTGGAATTCCGATCTCGTCGAAACCCTGGAGCTCCGCAATCTGCTGGGTAATGCCGTTACCACCATGGTGTCGGCCGAGAACCGCAAGGAGAGCCGCGGAGCCCATGCCCACGAAGACTATCCGGACAGGGACGACGACAACTGGCACAAGCACACCCTGATCTGGATGGATGACAAGGGCAAGACCCGCATCGATTACCGCCCGGTCCACATGTTCACCCTGAGCGACGACGTTGAAGTCGTACCGCTCAAGGCGCGAACCTATTAAGAGCGAGCAATCATGGCTGAATTCCGACTTCCGAAAAATTCCCGCATCCAGAAGGGCAAGACCTTTGCCGCGCCAGCCGGTGCCAAGCGGGTCAAGCGCTTCCAGGTTTATCGCTGGGATCCCGACAGCGGCGAAAACCCGCGCGTCGACCTGTTTGAAATCGATCTGGACGACTGCGGCCCGATGGTGCTGGATGCTGTCATCAAGATCAAGAACGAGATTGACCCGACCCTGACCTTCCGCCGCTCCTGTCGTGAAGGGATTTGTGGCTCGTGCGCTTTCAATATCGACGGCACCAACACGCTCGCCTGCACCAAGGCGATTGACGACATCAAGGGTGACGTCAAGATCTATCCCTTGCCGCACATGCCGGTCATCAAGGACCTGGTGCCGGATTTGACGCATTTTTATGCGCAGTATGCGTCGATTCAGCCCTGGATCAAGACCCAAAGTCCTGCGCCGCCCGACAAGGAGCGTCTCCAGTCGCCAGAAGATCGTCGCAAGATGGATGGCTTGTACGAGTGCATTCTGTGTGCTTGTTGTTCGACCTCATGCCCCAGCTACTGGTGGAATGGAGATCGATACCTCGGGCCGGCCATTCTGCTTCAGGCTTATCGCTGGTTGGTCGATTCGCGCGATGAGGCTACCGGGGAGCGTCTGGACGAATTGAACGACCCGTTCCGCCTTTACCGCTGCCATACCATCATGAATTGCGCTCGCACTTGCCCCAAGGGTTTGAACCCGGCCAAGGCAATTGCCGAAATCAAGAAAATGATGCTGGCGCGGGCTTCGCTGTAGTTCTTGGAAAGCCAGGCCACACTACTGCCCATCCAGGCTCTGCGCTGGCGCTGCCGGCGCGGAATGCGCGAATTGGACGTGTTGGTCGGGCGCTGGCTGGAGCTTTTCCACCCCTCTGCCTCGGACTCTCTCAAGCTGGAATTTCAGTTGCTGCTTGACTGCGAAGACGACGTGATCTGGGACTGGATGATGGGTCGCTCTGACCCGCCTCTGGAATTGGCCAGGATTGTTGCGCATATTCGTGAGCGCAGCGACCAGTTAGCCTTGCGCTGAAGGCAACGTCAGGCTGATGCCAGGTCATCAGGGCCAATTGCAGCCGTCGCGATTTCGTCTGTTTCTGATCCTTTGGATAGCCGTGATGGCCGGGCTGGCGATCTGGTTGCTGGCGGTGTCTCAGCCGCTCAAGCTGGTGTTGTCGTTGGTCTTGATTGGGCCATTATCGCTAGAGCTTTGGCGTACATGCTTTCGTTTGCCGCTTGCTGCCATCGCCTGTGATGATAGCGGCCTGAGGATTAAACGCCCGAGCGCCGAGCGGTGGGAAGGTTGTCGAATCATCCCGGTCTTCGCCAGCCCGTGGTTCATTGCCAGCCGTCTTTGCCTGCCGGCAACCGGTCAAACGATGGTTCTCGGCCTTTTCTACGATCAGGTCGATCCGGTCGTGTTCAGACGCCTGGCATCCCTTTCACGAAATGTCGGGCACTCCGTCCACTAGGGAACCTCTGAACAATTATGCGTGGGCGCGACGGGCCCCTGCGGGAGGCTCCGGCTCGGCTCGGGCGAGCGTGGTTTGGTCATTCCAAATTAGCGAGCCCAAACGAGGCGGAGACCCCGCAGAGGCCCGTCCCATAGGGGTTTCGCCGGAAAAGCCGCATCTCGTGCGTTGCGCCACTCGGCCGTAGCTACGGCTACTGTCACTCGCGTCGCACCACACGATCTGCGGCTTTTCCGACTGAAACGCGCTCCACGCAGAATTATTCAGAGGTTCCCTAGTCATTCCCCGGGCATGATCAACCAACCATCCGCCATGTAGCCAGTATTCAGCTTTCCGGCGGCTTCGAGCCTTGCCCCGAATGCTCGTCAGATGAGGGTTTTCGCGAGCGCCTGGACAACCACCCCAGTAGTTTGCTCAAAAGCCAGATCAGCGCGATGATCACCATAATGCCGGCAACGATAGGTACCAGAAGGGCCAGCACGATCAGCAACAAGCTGCCACCGGTTTCACCGGTGGAAACCACGGAATTGCCCATGCCCCCGCTACCCGCCGTCGAGGCACCTCGCAAGAGTACGGTACTCCCCTGGACCAGGCCTGCGGATCCACCGCCCAGAGTCAGTGCAGTGGTCCATTGGGCAAACTCGTTCATTTCAGGCAGAAGGGCCGAAACAATGACTGTGCCGCCGGCCATTGCAGCCGGCGTAGCGACAAGATCCAGGAGATTGTCGACCAGCGGGATGTAATAGGCGCCGGCTTCCAGCAGGGCGGCGATGGCAACAACCATCAACACCGGGTCCGAAGCCAGCCAGGCAAACTGTTCGCCGACTTCCAGCCAACCCATGCGGGCGGACAAGCCCAGTGCCAGCATTGGCAGAAACACCCGCAAACCAGAGGCCGCGCTAAGCGTAATGCCTGCCAGCAGGGCAGAAAAAACGCTGAGCTCGGCCAGGCTTTCCATCGATCTCAGCCCTGGCCGCGCGTGCGCGTCTTGTCCTTGCGCGCGTTCTTTTCCAGGAACTGGATGATCATGCCGGCGACGTCCTTGCCGGTGGCGCTTTCGATGCCCTCGAGACCTGGCGAGGAATTGACTTCCATCACCAACGGCCCATGGTTGGATCGAAGCAGGTCAACGCCGGCCACGTTCAAGCCCATGATACGGGCGGCACGTACGGCCACGGCCCGCTCTTCCGGCGTGATCTTGATCAGCTCGGCGGTGCCGCCGCGGTGCAGGTTGGAACGGAATTCGCCCGGCTTGGCCTGGCGCTTGATGGCTGCGACCACCTTGTCCCCGACGACGAAGCAGCGGATATCAGCGCCGCCGGCCTCCTTGATGTATTCCTGGACCATGATGGACACATTCAGGCCCATGAAGGCTTCGAGGACACTTTCGGCTGCCTTGCGCGTTTCACACAGCACCACGCCGATGCCCTGGGTGCCTTCCAGCAGCTTTGCCACCAGCGGTGCACCACCGACCATCTCGATCAGGTCGCCGATGTCATCGGGGGCGCGGGCAAAGCCGGTCACTGGCAGGCCAATGCCACGGCGAGCCAGCAGCTGAAGCGAACGCAGCTTGTCGCGCGAACGGTTCACCGCGACCGACTCGTTCAGGGGGAAGGTGCCCATCATCTCGAACTGACGCAGCACGGCAGTGCCGTAAAAGGTGATCGAGGCCCCGATTCGCGGAATGACTGCATCGAACGGCTCAAGCAGTTTGCCGCGGTAGTGAATGGTCGGCCGATGGGAGGCGATGTTCATGTAACAGCGCGCGGTATCGACTACCTGAATATCATGGCCGCGTTCCTCGCCGGCTTCCACCAGACGGCGGGTTGAGTAAATCTTGCGGCTGCGGGACATGATGGCTATGCGCATGGTCTGGAGTCTCTGTGGTGATTAGAGTCTGGGCTTGCCCTGGAGAAAGGTACGGGCCGGATAGACCAGCGCGTGGTTCTCCATGGCGGTTCGGCCGAGAAGCATACGGTAGCGCATCTGGGCCCGGTCCGTGAGGGTGATATCGACCATCCAGCGCGAGTGACCGATGATGATTGGCGTGCGAATGGTGAAACGCGATTCGACGTCGCCGGAGGTGCTGCGAACTCGCCGTTCGTCGGCCAGCCGGGCCTCGCACAAGCGGCTGGAAGATGGCCGCGCGTGGCCGAGATGCGCCTTGAAGCGCAGCCAGAGGTCGCCGTCGCGCTCGAACTTCTCGATGTCGGTGGCATGCAGGGCACAGGACTTGGCGCCGGTATCCACGCGTGCGCGAATCCGTTCGATGGATAACTCAGGCAGCGCGATCCATTCGCAGGCGCCGATGATCATGTTGGGTGCAATGTGCGGGTTCATGAACTCCTGCTGCCGGGGATTGGTGAGAGGGCTACGGGGTAGGGTGGCCCGGAAGTTCCAGGCCACCCCGTCCGGTTTTTAGTCGGCGCGTGCCAGGTCGTCAAGCATTGCCTTGAGGAAGCGCGCGGCCTCACCGCCGGTGCAGGCGCGGTGGTCGAAGGTCAGCGACAGCGGCATCATTCGATGGACTTCGACGCCACCCAGAACCGGCACCACTTCGTGACGCAGCGCGCCGGCGGCGACAATGGCCACGCACGGCGGGGTGATCACCGGTGTGGCGTAGCGCCCGGCAAACTTGCCAAAGTTCGACAGGATGATGGTGTAGTCCTTCAGATCTTCCGGCGGAATCGACCGGTTGGTCGCGTTTTCACGCAGCCGGTTGATTTCCCCGCGAAGCTGGGCCTTGTCAGCCTGGTTGACATTGCGCAAGGCGGCCACGAACAGGCCGTCCGGGGTGTCGACCGCCATGCCCACGTGCATGTTCTTGTGGATCATGCGCACGCTGTTGTCGCCGTCGTACCATGCGTTCAGCCCGGGCTCGGCCTTGGCACCTGCCCACAGGGCCCGCAGCAGACGGCCGGTGATATCCTCGCCCGGACGCCAGGCGTTGATGTCGGCGTCGTCCATCAGCGTGGTCGGTACCACCTTGGCGTGCGATTCGCTCATCACGCGGGCCATGGTGCGGCGAGTGCCACGGATGGGTTCCCAGCCTTCGTTGTCGGCGGAGGGAGCGGCTGCCCCGCTGGCCGTTGCCGGCGCTGATGGTGCTGGTGCTGGTGCCGGTGCCGGCGAGGCCGGCTCAGGCGTCGAGGTCTGCGGCTTCAGGGCCGGGCGTTCGGCCGGTGCAGCCGGGTTGGCTGCCGGTGCCACCTCGGGCTGGCCCTGTTCGGCGGCCTGGCGAACGTCGGCCGCCGTCACGATACCGCCCGGCCCGCTGGGCTGGACGCGGCTGATGTCGACTTTCATCTTGCGGGCCAGGGCGCGCACGGCTGGCGTCACCTTGACGCCACCGACGGTGCTGGTGCGTTCCTGAAGCACTTCGTTGGAGGACTGAACGTTGCCGACCACGGTGCCGGTGTCTTCACGTTCGGCCGGCTCGCTGGTGGTGTCCGCCTTGGTGTCGACGTCTGCCGGCGTTTCGGCAGCGGCCTGCGCCTCGGCCGACGGAGCCTCGGCAGCCGGCGCGGCTTGCTCTTCGTCGCCCTCGACGGCGAATTCAGCCAGCGGTGCGCCGGTCTGGATCACATCGCCGGCCTGGCCGTGGAACTTGACCACGCGACCGGTGAACGGGCTGGGTACTTCGACCACGGCCTTGGCGGTTTCCATGGAAACCAGCGGTTGGTCCAGTTTGACCTCGCTGCCTTCCTCGACCAGCCATTCGACGATTTCGGCGTCCGGCAAACCTTCGCCCAGATCGGGCAAGTTGAAAACTTTCATGAGACCTCCAGAACCTGTTGCGCCGCGTGCACGATGCGACGGACGCTGGGCATGTATTTCATTTCGTTGCGATAGAGCGGCATGACGGTGTCGTAGCCGCAGACCCGCTTGACCGGGGCCAGCAGGTCAAAGATGCCGGCATCGGCCAGGCTGGCCGCGATTTCGCTGGCCACGCTGCAGTGACGCGGGGCCTCCTGGACGATCACGCAGCGACCTGTGCGGCTGACCGATTCGATGATTGTGTCCATGTCGAGTGGGCTGATCGTCGCCACGTCGATGACCTCAACGCTGATGCCCTGCTGCTCGAGCTGGTCGGCCGCCTGCAGCGTTTCCTTGATCATCGCGCCCCAGGTCACCAGGGTCAGGTCAGAGCCGTCACGCAAGGTGAAGCAAACATCCAGAGGCAGCTCTTCGCCGTCGTCAATGACGTCTTCCTTCTGCCAGCGATAGATTCGCTTGGGCTCCATGAAGATCACTGGATCCGGGTCGCGGATGGCTGCCAACATCAGGCCGTAGGCGCGTGAAGGCGAGGAGGGCATGACTACTCGCAAGCCCGGCATCTGAGCAAACAGGGCCTCCGGGCTCTCCGAATGGTGCTCGGGAGCGTGAATGCCGCCGCCGGTCGGGAAGCGCAGTACCATCGGGCAGCTCAGGCGGCCGCGGGTGCGGTTGCGCATGCGACCGGCATGGCACATAAGGTGATCAACCATCGGCATGGTGAAACCGCAGAATTGGGCTTCAGCCACGGGCTTCATCCCCTGCGTGGCCATACCCACGGTCATGCCGGCAATCATCACTTCGGCCAGCGGCGTGTCGATAACGCGCTCGTCGCCAAATTCCTGCTGCAGGCCAGCGGTTGCCCGGAATACGCCGCCGTTGACGCCAACATCCTCGCCCAGCACAACCACGCTCGGGTCTTCCTTCATCGCCCGGGCAAGGGCCAGGGTAACGCCTTCAATAAGGGTAATCTGTGCCATCAGTGATGCCCTCCGTCTTCCGGGAATTCTTCGGCATAGGCGCGCTGCTCGGCCAGGTCATGCGGCAGCTCGGCGTACATGTAGTCGAACATGGCCGTGACCGGCTGTGGCTTGTTGGCCACGATGTCCAGGTACTCATCGGCGGCCTGCTGGACCGTTTCGGCGGATTCTTCCAGCAGGGTTTGTTCGCGTTCGTCGTCCCAGACTTGTTGGTCAATCAGGTAGCGACGCAGGCGGGCGATCGGTTCGTGATCCCAGGCGTCGTCGACTTCGTCTTGCGGACGGTAGCGGCGGGCGTCATCGGCCGTCGTGTGATCGCTGAGACGGTAGGTCATCATCTCGATCACAAAGGCCCCCTTGCCTTGGCGAGCGGCAGTGACCGCCTTGTCCATGGCCCACAGGCAGGCAATCAGGTCGTTGCCGTCGACCTGGATGCTCGGCAGTCCACCGGCGATGCCTTTCTGGGCGAGCGTGGCGGCATTGTTCTGCTTGGACCGCGGTACGGAAATCGCCCACTGATTGTTCACGATGACCAGGACCAACGGCAGTTTCCAGGCGCTGGCAGCGTTGATTGCTTCGAGGAAGTCGCCCTTCGAGGAACCGCCATCGCCGACAACTGAAACCGCGACGCGTGGCTCCTGGCGCAATTTATAGGCCATCGCCGCACCGGCGGCATGCAGGCACTGCGTGGCAATGGGAACGCACCAGGCGAAGTCGTGCTTCGGTCCGGAAAAGTCATTGCCACGTTCATCGCCGCCCCAATAGAGCAAGACGTCCGACATCTTGACCCCGCGGCAGAACTGCGCGCCATACTCGCGGTACATCGGTGCGAAGCAGTCTTCTTCCTGCATTGACGCGCCAATCGCGATGTGCGCTGCCTCGTGGCCAAGACAGGACGCATACGTTCCAAGCTTGCCAGTGCGTTGCAGAGCAACAGCTTTTTTGTCGAAGGTGCGGGTCAGCACCATCAGCTTGTAAAGCTCCGTCAAGCGTTCGAAGTCACGGGCCAGAGCAGGCACCTGCTGTCCATCCAGCAGTTTGCCGTCAGAGCCCAGAAACTGGAAATGATCCACCTTGAAAGCGGCGACAGTTCGCGCCATAGTTTCACCTCGTCGGTTGGTTCCCGGGGTTGCAGATCACCGGGTAGCCAGCACCCGATGCGAGAAGCCCGCCATTATACGCGCCCCGCCGGCGCGCGTTAAACTCGGTGGCTGTCCCGTCAATACCCACGATTCATCATGACTACCGAGTCCAACCAACGGCCGCTGGAACCTTCCATTCGCACTGACCTGTCCGGTCGTCTCGACTATGCGGGCTACCTGGCGCTGGACCAGATCCTGGAGGCCCAATGGCCGTTATCTCAGCCGCCACATCACGACGAATTGCTGTTCATCATTCAGCATCAGACCTCAGAGCTGTGGTTCAAGCTGGTTATTCACGAATTGCAAGCGGCGATCCGACAGCTTGCTGCCGATGACCCTGGCCCCTGCATGAAAATTCTTGCTCGCGTCAAGTTGGTGCAACAACAGCTCTTCAACCAGTGGGCCGTCCTGGAAACCCTGACGCCCAGCGAATATGCCGCTTTCCGGGGGCAATTCGGCGATGCTTCGGGCTTCCAGTCGTTTCAGTACCGCCTCGTGGAGTTCCTTCTGGGGAACAAACATGCCCGGATGCTCGCGCTGTTCGACCATCAGCCCGGTGCCCGCGAGCAGCTCGAGCAGGCGCTGAATGCGCCCAGCTTGTATGACGAGTTCCTGCGCTACCTTGCCCGTGCCGGTCATGCGGTGCCTGAGGCTTGCATCGAGCGCGACTGGACCAAGCCTTACCAGCGCAATCCGGAGCTGGTTGACGTGTTTCTGGAAATCTATCGGGATACGGCCAGCCACTGGACCGAATATGCCTTGTGTGAGCGCCTGATCGACGTGGAGGAGTCCTTCCAGTTATGGCGCTTTCGTCACTTGAAAACCGTGGAGCGGATCATTGGCTTCAAGCGGGGAACCGGAGGGTCGAGTGGTGTGGATTTTCTCAAGCGTGCGCTGGACCTGACTTTTTTCCCGGAGTTGCTGGATGTCCGTACCCGCTTGTGAATTTACCGATGAGCGGCCGGGAGGCTGTATGCAATAATCAACTCACCTGATAATAAAAACGGGGTAGAACCATGAAGAAGTTGCTAGTCACCGCTGCCAGCCTGTTGCTGGCCGGCGTTGTTGGTGCGCAGACCACACCGGTCCCGCGCATTGCCAATAACGTTAATGTTTTCATCGATGCCAACGGCATTCCAACTATCGTCGGCGAAACCGAGCGCGACGTGACCTTCGTGCAGGGCTACCTGCATGCTTCCGACCGTCTTTTCCAGATGGACTTCCTGCGCCGGGTAGCCAGTGGCACGCTCGGCGAACTGGTCGGTGAGCCGGCGTTGGCCAATGATATTCAGCTGCGCACGCTGGGGCTGAGACGTGCTGCCTGGGCTACCTTTACCGCGCTGGACCCGACTGAGCGCGCCTGGCTGAAAGCCTATGCCGATGGCGTCAATCACTACCTGGCCAGTAATCCGCTACCGCCGGAGTATGGCGCCCTGGAATTGACGGCGGCCGAGCCCTGGAGCGAGGTGGATTCGTTGGTCATTGGCAAACTGCTGGCTTTCCAGCTGTCGTTTGATCAGAGTCTTTCGGCGATCGACAATACGGTTCGAATCGGAACCTATCAGGCAGTGGGCGATGCCGTCGGGTTCGACGGCACGGCGCTTTTCCTGCAGGATCTCAACCTGACCATCCCGGTTGATGGTCGGGTCAGCATTCCGGATTTCTTCAACCGCATCGGTATCGTGGTACCTGGCGCGGCCGGGGATGAGCGGTCAGTCAGTGCTGCCAGCACAAGCGGCGTCGGTGACCAGACTGTAAGCGCACAGGCGCTTGACCAGGATATCGCCAGCGTTGACGCCATGCCGCGGGTGGACGGCAGACTGGTCGAAATGGCTCGCAGCTACCGCGAGGCGGTGGACGGACTGATTTTCCTCAATGAGGGCCTCGACATCGGTTCAAACTGGTGGGCAGTCAGTGGTGATCACACCGCCTCGGGTTTCCCGCTGTTTGCCAACGATCCGCACCTCGGTCTGACCATGCCGCCGATCTTCATGAGCGAGAACCTGGTGGTGCGCGATGAGGGCATTACCGTCAGCGGTGTGGTCTTCCCCGGCGCCCCGGTCAACGCGCAGGCGTGTACCGACTTTTTTTGCTGGGGGTCGACAGTCAACCGAATGGACGTGACCGATGTTTTCCAGGACCAGATTCTGACCAACGTGTATGGATTGCCTACGCACACCGTTCACGACGGGCAGCCAGAGCCGGTACTTTACGCCTTCCAGAGTTACTTCCTTAACCAGCCCGGTTCCGGCGTGGCGGATGATGTTTCGCCCGCCAACGTCGGTTATGACGCGGGCGCTATTACGTTTATCGTTCCGCGCCGCAACAATGGCCCGATCTTGCAGCTGCTTGATGACTCGGCGTTGACCGTTCAGTACACCGGCTGGGGCCCGACCTTCGAACTGTCGGCATTTCGCGCCTGGGCCCGCTCCCGGAGCATGGAAGACTTCGAACGCGGCCTGCGCGATTTCGCCTTTGGCTCGCAGAATTTCCTCTACGCGGATATCGAGGGGAATATCGCTTATTTCATCGGCGGCGAGATGCCGCTGCGTGCCGACCTCCAGAATGATTTGGCCCCGGACGGCGGCATCCCGCCCTGGTTGATCCGTGACGGCAGCGGGGCGCTGAACCATGAGTGGCTGCTTGACCCGAACCCGCAACCCGGCCAGGCCACGCCGTATGCGCTGATTCCTCGCGAAGAAATGCCGCAGGTCATCAATCCTCCCTGGGGCTACCTGGCTAATGGCAATAACGATCCGATTGGCACCTCACTGGATGGCAATCCGCTCAGCCAGCTTCGTCCTGGCGGCAACGGCATCTACTACCTGAGTGCGGGCTACAGCGATCTGCGCATGGGCCGTATCGACCGCGAGCTGCAGGACCTGGTCGCTCGTGGCAACGTCACCATCAACGACATGAAAGCGCTGCAGGCCAACAACCAGATGCTGGATGCCGAGCTTCTGCTGCCTTTCCTGTTACAGGCCTTCGCCAATGCCACGGACGAAGAGGCCTGGCCGGGTCTGGCCGCACTGGCCGACGACCCGCGCATCGTCGAGGCAATCGGTCGCATGGCCGACTGGGACTTCTCGACGCCGACCGGCGTGGCGGGTGGTTTCGATCCGGGTGGTGACCCCACCGGCAACAGCGTGCCCAGCGATGACCAGGTAGCCGCCAGCATTGCCGCCACCATTTACAGCGTCTGGCGGGGACAGGTGGTTGCCAACACCATCGATGCCACGCTGAGCGCCGTAGGTCTGGGCGATGAACTGCCCGGCGCCAAGACTGCCTGGCGCGCGCTGGTCAACCAGCTTCGCCTGTTCCCGATGACCCAGGGACAGGCGGCATCTGGTCTGACCTATTTCAACGTGCCCGACGCGCCCGACCCTGCCAGTGCCCGCGATACGATTCTTCTGGCCTCCCTGCAGTCGGCGCTGGATCGTCTCGCCTCGGATGAGTTTGCGCCGGCTTTTGCCAATTCCTCTGATCAGAACGACTACCGCTGGGGCAAGCTCCATCGGGTGGTATTTGACCATCCCCTGAATACGGCACCGTTCAATGTGCCGCCTGCCGGTGGCTTCGCTGACGTGGGTGACAGCCTGCCGGGCATCGCCCGGGCCGGTGGCTTCGAGGTGGTGGATGCCTCCAGTCACAGTTCGCGTGCCTCTGGCCTGAACAGTTTCATGTTCAGCAGTGGTGCGGCGCGCCGCGGGGTGGCAGAGTTGCGCCCGAGCGGTCCACAGGCCGAGGAAATCATCCCCGGTGGTCGCAGCGGCGTGTTCCTCAGTCCGTTCTACACCAACCAGCTGCGTCGCTGGCTGGTCAACGACTACTTGCCGTTGAATATTGGCGAAGCCGACGCTCAAGGCTCGGCGGCCCAGGTGAGAACGTTCAGCCCGCAGTAAGCTGAACAGGCTGATCAAAATGACGAGCCCGGGCACTGCCCGGGCTCAGTCGTCTAGACGTTGAAGCTGTGACAGAATAGGGCGTCAATCGAACACGGGATCAACCCACCAAAACCATGAGCAATCTGCTGGATCAATTCGTCCTGGCGCACACCCAGCTCACTCGCTTGAACGCCGATCTCAAGGAGATTGTCCCGGCCGAGCAGAAATTCACCGCCAAGGTCGAACTCAAGCTGACGCCCAGGGCGATCGCCGCGGACGGCGACGTCAATCAGTTTCAGGTTACTGCGCGGCTGCTCTGCCAGGGGCGGCGAGAGGGAGACGCTTCCATCGAACCCCTGTTCACCATCGAGTTGGTGCTTCAGGCGGTCTATCGGCAATATCGTGGTGATCCGGTCACGATCGAGGTATTTACGCGTAACCATGCCTCGCTGACCCGACAGCTCTACCCACTCATTCATCATTTGCTGCAGCCGGTACTCAAGCAATTCGGGCTTGACCAGGTCAAGCTTCCCTACGATCTGGCCGAGCGACAGCCCGCCAAGCCTGCGGCCGAAGCTCGCCAGATTCATTGACCCTGATCAGGCTGCGTGAAAGAATCATGAGGCACCTTCTGAATCTTCACCGCCTTACGGGGCTGACATAAAGAGAGAGCGTCTTGTCTACAGCGCGTCGAGAACCCATAGCCAAGGTTGATACCGCCTGGCTGAGAATGGAAAGCCCGACCAATCTGATGATGATCACCGGCGTGATCGTCCTCGAAGATTCGATTGACTTCGAGCATTTCAAGGCGGTCATCAGCAATCGTTTCATGGCGTTTCCAAGATTCCGGCAAAAAGCCGTGGATCACGTGCGTGGCTGCTGGTGGGAAGAGGACGAAGAGTTCGAGCTCTCCTGCCACGTGCGTCGAACCGCCTTGCCAGGTGATGCCGGCAAGGCCGAGCTGGAGCAGCTGGTTTCGGAACTTGCTTCAACCCCGCTCGACAAGACCAAACCCTTGTGGCAATTCCACCTTGTCGAGAATTATCAGGGCGGGCCGGTCATTATTTCCCGTATCCACCATTGTTATGCCGACGGCATTGCGCTGGTACAGGTAATGCTGTCGCTGACCGAGCAAACACCCGAAGACTCCAACCGGCCGGTTGTGCAGGAAGAGTGGAAGCGCAAACGGGCCGCCGAATCCAACATCTTCAAGCGCTTGATGGCGCCGGCCCGAGAGGGCGTGGATGCCGTGTCCCATTTGAGTCAGAAGGTAATTGATGAGGTGGTTCATCTGGTTCGCGAGCCTCATCTCGCGACCGATTATGCGGCTGGCGCGGGCGAAATCGTTTCCGAGCTGGCCAATGCGCTGCTTTTGAACGACGATCCGCCCTCGCGCTTCAAAGGTGAAATTGGCGTTCGCAAGAACGTGGCCTGGGCCGAGCCGGTATCGCTGGAGGAAGTCAAGGCGATAGGCAAGGCGTTGGGCTGTACGGTCAATGATGTCTTGATTGCCGTCATGACTGGCGCGCTGCATCGGTACCTGGTTGCGCAAGGTGACGATCCTTCACAGTTGACCATGCGGGCGACGGTGCCGGTTAACCTGCGGCCGCTGGAGCACGCGCGTGATCTGGGTAATCATTTCGGTCTGGTGTTTCTGGATTTACCCATTGCCGAATCGAACCCGCTTGGGCGCTTGTACCAGGTTGCGGAGTTCATGCACCAGCTGAAACATTCCAAGCAGGCGGTGATGTCGCTGGGGCTTCTGGCGCCCTTGGGCATGGGGCCGACGGCGTTGCAGAAACCAGCACTGGAGCTGTTCAGCCGCAAGGCCAGCACCGTGCTGACCAACGTGCCCGGGCCGCAAAATACGCTTTATCTTGCCGGGGCACCGATCAGGGAGATGATGTTCTGGGTGCCGCAGTCCGGTTCCATTGGCATGGGGATAAGCATTATCAGTTACCGCGGCCAGGTTTTCTGTGGCCTGATAACGGATAACAAGCGAGTGCCCGACCCGGATGCCGTCATGGAGCACTTCAAGACCGAATTTGCCAACCTGCTTCACCTGACCCTGCTGATTGGCCCGCAGGAAGGGTGGGTCAGCCCCGACCTCGCCGAAACCCTGCACGAGTGGATCGACGGCGAAGACGAGGGCTGACGCGCTCCATAGCCTACTGGCGCCGGATGCCGGCGGGTCAGTTCTCGTAATCCAGCGAGGAACGAGCGTACTCGATATCCAGCGCCTGCATTGCATCATGAGGGTCAAATGCCGCTGCATCGGCATACGCCTGGTTTGATTCATCCAGACGCTTGTCGCCGAACAACAGGTAGAGACCGTTGCCGTATTCCAGGTGGGCTATTGGTGCTGAAGGCGTCAATTCCAGGGCTTTTTTGAAGTGAGTCATGGCCTTGTCGGCGCTGGCACCGTAGGTCATGGAACCAACCAGCTTTCCCACCTTGTCGATGATTTCCGCATGATAGAGGCCAAGGGCCGTGTGGGCCTCGGCGTGATTGGGCTCCAGTTCCAGAGCATGGGTCAATGAGGCTTTGATCTTGCCGCCGACGCCTTGTGCCAGTGCCTGCGTGATCGAGATGCACTGGCTGTAGCGACCCAGCAGGAAGGCATGAAAGTAATGCGCATTCGGGTCCTCGGGGAATTGCCTGATCGCTGCTTCGGCTCGAGCGATACCGTCCTGATAAATCGCGATTTTCCTATCGTCATCGTCTTCCAGGTAATCGGCATAGATGCCACAGGCTTTGTTGGCCACCGAAAAACCACAGTCACCGGCTTTAAGGCCAAATTCGACGGCTTGGGCAAAATTGCCGGCGTGAAAAGACCGCCAGGCATCCTGAAGCATTTGAGCGGTGGCCTCCGGATCCGAATTATCCGGTTGCAACGCCACCACTCGATCGCGATCGGGAAAAGGCTCGCAATCGCCGCGATGAAGCTCCGGCCAAGCTGCATGAAGTGCCTCCCCAGGGAATTGAAAGGCCTCTGAAGGGTGCGGGAAAGACTGCCAGTCGGATATTTTTGTCATTAGTGTGATTGCTCTAGATCCTGTCGATATCTTAAACCTCAATGCTGCAGATGGCAGCCCCATTCAGATTGCCGAGTGGCAAGGAGTTCGACATGAGCAAGAAGACCGCCAAGAAAAAAGTCGCGAAGAAGAAAGTGACCGCCAAAACCGCGTCCAGCAAGAAGAGCATCAACCAGGCTCAGGATTACGCCCACGAAATCTGGCTGGCTGGCCTCGGTGCCTTTGCCATGGCCCAGGAAGAGGGCGGCAAGATTTTCAAGCAGGGTGGCAAGGCCATCGACGAAACCAGCCGCAAGGTGATCGGTGAATCGAACAAGCTCTTCGAGCGCCTGGTCAAGGAAGGCAGCAAGCTCGAGAACAAGGGCCGCAAGCTGGCCAGCGACACTGTTGGTGGTGTCCGTGGCGATGTCGAGAGTCGCGTCGAGAAAGTTCGCGAAAGCGCCCAGTCCAACTGGGACAAGCTCGAGAAAGTATTCGAGCAGCGCGTTGCCCGCGCTCTGTCTCGCTTGGGCGTGCCGACCTCTGACGAGATCAACGAACTCAGCAAGCGCGTCGCCGAGCTTAACAAGCGTGTTTCCGAGCTGGCCAAGAAGCAGGACGCCAAGCCTGCTCCAGCCAAGAAGGTTGCCGCCAAGCCGGCGCCGGCTACGAAGGCCGACTAAGCACGATTTCAGACTTCATGGTCTACCCCGAAGCAGTCTGGGCTCCCTCGGCCCTTGCGAGACTGCGACTTTGGCCCGGATCCTCGGATCCGGGCTTTTTTTAGTTCTGATAGGCCTTGAGGAGCTCCTGCATTTGCTCGCGGGTGTCGTCAACCAGGTAGGGTGCGACCAGACTCATGACTTGCCATGCGGCTCGGTTCGGGTTGGCCTGGCCGTCGCGTTCGAGCACGGCATCAAAAGCCAGCCAGAAGGTGCTGATCAGCACAATATTTCGAACCACGCCGTTCAGCTCGGTATCACTGGCTTCCAGTTGACCGGCACGACGCAGGCCGTCGAGCAGCGACTGGGCAGTCTCCAGCGACAACTTGAGAATACCTCGGAAGCGCTGCTGGATACTGCGCTGGCGTGAGCAGAGCTCGGTCAGGTCGCGATACAGGAAGCGGTATTCGACAATGGTTTCGAAGACCAGGTGCAAAAACAGCCAGATATCCTCGATATCCGGCTGTTGATCGTCGACCGGCCCAAGCAGTTCCAGCATTCGCGTCTCGAAGGCCGAAAAAAGGGACTCGATCAGGTCCTGCTTGGTGCGGAAGTGGTAATGCAGATTGCCCGGGCTGATGTCCATTTCGTCAGCGATCCGGTTGGTCGTGACGTTGGGTTCACCGTCGGCGTTGAACAGCGCCAACGCCATATCCAGAATCCGCTGTCGGGTATCTCGCGCCATCGCCTGGGGCGCCCTGGTCAGCCCTTGAGCGAGTTCACCAGGTCAACGTATTTCTGCTTGGCTTCTTCCTGACTCATGCCACGGCGTTTTTCCCAGGCCTCGTATTTGGCCACGCCGACAAAATCGAAGAAGCCGGGTTTGTCACCTGACACATCACCCTGCGAGCCCTGCTTGAACAATCCGTAAAGCTTGAGCATGGTGTCGTTGTCAGGTCGCTCCGGCAGCTTCTGGGCGTCGGCAGCCGCCTGATTGAATTGCGCGTCGAGGTCGCTCATTGTCTGACTTTCTCCATGATTTTCCGAAACTGGTCGATACTGCTACTTCTAGCATGGCCGCGAGATTGGGTCAATCAAGTACGCATACGCTGGCGTCTGGAACCCAACAACGGTATCTTAGGCCAAACAAATCAGAACTTCGGGGAGAACGTGCATGACTTATTTCGTGACCGGTGGGACCGGTTTCATCGGCCGCAACCTGATTGACCGACTGCTTCAGCGGAAGGGCACCATCCACGTGCTGGTACGCCGTGGCTCGAAGAAAAAATTCAATCAGTTGGTCAGTGAGCGATGGTCAGATCACTCCCGTCGAGTGGTTGCCGTCTCCGGTGACCTGACCAAACCCCGACTGGGTGTCAGTGATGCCGATCTGGGCGCCATGAAGGGCAAGGTCAAGCATGTCTTTCACCTGGCTGCAGTTTACGACCTGACGGCATCTGACGAAGACAATCAGGCAGCCAACCTGGACGGCACCCGCCACGCCATTCAATTTGCCGAGGCGGTGTCGGCGAAGTGTTTCCATCACACGTCATCGATTGCCGTAGCCGGGCTTTACCAGGGTACTTTCCGCGAAGACATGTTCGAAGAAGCCACTGGGCTGCACCACCCGTATTTCCGCACCAAGCACGATTCCGAAGGGTTGGTTCGAAAAAGCTGCAATGTGCCTTGGCGCATCTATCGGCCGGGTATCGTGGTGGGTCACTCAAAGACTGGTGAAATCGACAAGATCGACGGGCCATACTATTTCTTCAAGCTGATCCAGAAAATGCGCCGCATGTTGCCGCCCTGGGTTCCTACCCTGGGTCTGGAAGGGGGGCGCATCAATATCGTCCCCGTTGACTTCGTGGCCGCGGCCATGGATCACATTGCCCACAAGCCCAAGCTGGATGGCCAGTGCTTTCATCTGACCGATCCGAACCCCAAGCGTATCGGCGAAGTCATGAACCTGTTTGCCGAGGCGGCCCATGCCCCGCTGATGTCGATGCGCATCGACGCTCGCTTGTTCTCGTTCATTCCGTCGCCGGTCAAGCAGGGCCTGGCCATGTTGCCGCCGGTAAGGCGAATAATTCAGCAGGTGCTGTCTGATCTGGGAATTCCCAAGGACATGCTCGGCTTCTTCAACTACCCGACGAATTTCGATGCCCGTGAAACCGAACGCGCGTTGAAGGGCTCGGGTATTTCCGTGCCATCGCTGGATCAATATGCCTGGGTCCTTTGGGATTACTGGGAGCGCCACCTGGATCCTGAGTTGTTCATCGACCGGTCACTGTCGGGTCAGGTGCGTGACAAGCTGGTGCTGATTACCGGGGCGTCCTCGGGTATCGGCAAGGCCACGGCCATGATGATGGGCCAGGCCGGCGCCAAGGTGATCGCGGTGGCGCGTGGCGAAGAGGCCCTGCTGGAAACCAAGGCCGAGATTGAGGCCGAAGGCGGCACGGTGTTTACCTACACCTGCGACCTTGCCGACCTGGACGATGCCGAGCGCCTGGTCAAGCAGGTGCTGGCCGACCATGGCGGCATCGACATCCTGGTCAATAACGCCGGTCGTTCGATTCGCCGCTCGATTGCCTTGTCCTATGACCGCTTCCACGACTTCGAGCGTTGCATGCAGCTGAACTACTTCGGTGCCCTGAAGCTGATCATGGGCTTCTTGCCCAGCATGACCGAGCGCCGCCGGGGCCAGGTGATCAATATTTCCTCGATTGGCGTTTTGACCAATGCCCCGCGCTTTTCGGCCTACGTGGCCTCCAAGGCCGCGCTGGACGCCTTTTCGCGGTGCGCGGCCTCGGAGTTCAACGATACGGGTGTCTCGTTTACCACCATCAACATGCCGCTGGTTCGAACGCCGATGATCGCGCCGACCAAGATTTACGAATCGGTGCCGACCATTACCCCGGAGGATGCCGCTGACATGGTCAAGCAGGCCGTGATTTTCCGGCCACAGCGGATTGCCACGCGCCTGGGAATCTTTGCCCAGGTGCTGCATGCGGTCGCACCGAAATCAGCCGAGATCGTGATGAACTCGGCCTTCCGCATGTTCCCGGATTCAGCCGCTGCCAAGGGCGAGAAGGGCAGCAGCCGGGACGAGCGCCCGACCCAGGAGCAGGTCGCCTTCGCCTCCCTGATGCGCGGCATTCACTGGTAAGCGGTAATGGTTTACAAACCTGCCGGGTAAATCGTTCGGCTGGCCCGCAATGTCGGGCCGGCCATGGGCTAGCGGAGCAGTTTTTCGAGTCGATCCAGACCACGCGCCAGCTGGTTGCCCACCGGTGCAAGGTAGGCGGGGTCGAGCTTCAGCGCCTCATGGAAGCTTCGCTGTCGACCCAACAGTTCGCGATTGAGGCCGAGCCCGTAGGTCTCCAGGAATGGTTCCAGATCATCAGCGCGGGCAAGCAGCTCGGCACGGGTGGTCTGGTAAGCGTGGTCAACCAGTTCGCGTCGCGACGAGTAGCTGAACACGTTGGTAAAAAACATCTGCTCGTCGTTGCGGTTGGGCTCGACCAGCATCATGCCCGAGCCCGGATACTCGTTTTCGTACTTGGCCAGGCCGACTTGCATTCGCGACTGAATGAGTGCCCGGAAAGTCTGTGACAGCACTACCGGCAGGCCGCCCTTGATCATTCGGCTGCGCTGGTCCTTGCCATTGAAGGCCGGTCGGAGCGGGTCGTCGTAGGGCACCAGCGGGTTGATGCCGATCAGCAAGTCGGCGCCCTGCTTGAGCGCCACCGAAGCATGCAAAGTACGGCGAAGCGCGCCATCCACGTAGTAGCGGCCATCGATTTCCACCGGTGGGTAAAGGCCGGGCAGGGCGGCCGAGGCCTGGACAGCGCGAGAAATCGGTACGTGGTCGAATCCGGCTTCACCAAAGCGCACCGCCTGGCCGCTGTCGAGGTCGACCGCGACGATGCGAAGCTGGGCGTTCAAAGACCGAAAATCGTTGCTGCGACCATCGCGGGACAGCACGCGGCTCAGGAAGTGCTCGATCATCTGATTATCGAACAACCCGGTGGGTACCAGACGGGAAATGCCTTCGATGCTTTCCAGGTGAGTAATGCGGTTGGGGTGGCGAATCGCCTCGACCAGCAGGTCAAGAACAACTCGTGGCAGGGTCAGCGCGCGGTCAAGGTATTCGCGTAGCGCCGGCTTGAGAAAAAGCTCGGGTTGGAAGCCGAATTCGGCGTCCGGCGAATTCATGAAGATCCGGCTCATCTGAGTGGTGGTGACCTGGTTGGCCAGGCTCGCCGTCAGAAAGGAGCCAGAGCTCACCCCCACGTAAATATCCAGCTCGTGCATATGCAGGCCGTCAATGGCCTCATCCAGGGCCTGCAGCACGCCCAGTTCATAAATCGCGCCCAGGGGACCACCGCCGGCGATGGCCAGCCCAATGACCGGCCTACGTTCTTCACGTGAGGCAGCGCGGGCTTGGGTGAGTTTCAGCATGGCTATAGTCCTTGGTCTGTCGGTGGGTTTGCCCAGCGCAGGGCACCGGAAGGTTGGGTTGCCCTGAACATTAAACCCTCTTGGTCTCATTATAATGCAGACACCATACATTCCAGTATGGCAGCGCCATCAGCGAGGAATTTACATGCCCGAACTTGATCAATCCGCGCCCGATTTCACCCTGACCGACGCCGACGGACAAGCGTTCAGCTTGTCGGATCAGCGGGGTCAGCGCCTGCTGCTGGTGTTTTATCCCGGTGATGATACGCCGGTGTGCACGCGTCAGCTTTGCGACTATCGCGATGGCGTTGAACAGTTCGCTGATCTGGGCGTTCAGGTGGTCGGCATCAGCGCCGATGATGAAGCCTCGCACCGGGCATTCAGGGACAAACATCAGCTTCCTTTCGTGCTGCTGAGTGATCCTGACCTGGCCGTTGCCGAACAGTACGGCTGCAAGGGACTGATCGGAATGAAGCGCGGCGTCTTTCTTCTGGATGAGTCGCACACGGTTCGCTACCGCCACGTTGAAGCCGTTGCGGTGTTCCGGCGCAAGCGCGATGAATTGTTGCAAGCGATTGAATCGTTGTGAGCAAGCGCACAGCCGTTGACCATTTGAAGGTCCAGATCGAGCGCAACCAGCAGCTGGCAGCGCGTATCGATGCCTTGCCGGCGGATGACCGGGCATCGCTCGACCGGCTGCAGCAATGGCAGCGCCGGCGACTGGACGAAACCTATGCCGATCTGGCCGCTGACCCCGAGTCCAGCCAGGCCTGCGAGTTTTTTCTTGATGAGCTCTACGGCGGTCGTGATGTGGAATCGCGCGATCACCAGTTGGCTCGTGTTGTACCGGTCATGCGGCGTTTCCTGCCGGGACACCTGCTGCATGCCATCGGCGAGGCCTTGAGATTGCAGGCGGTCAGTCTGGAGTTTGATTTGACCTTGTCTGCGCTGTTGCCGCTCGATCAGCGGCTGGACCAGCCGGCCTATGCGGTTGCCTACCGCAGCGACGGCGACTGGGCAGGCCGCCAGGAACAGATCGACCTGATTGTTGAGTTGGGCGAGCTGCTGGACGAAACGGTCAAGAAACCGATGGTCCGGCAATTGCTTCGAATGATGCAGGGGCCGGCCGAAATGGCGGGGTTCGGTGCGCTGCATGGCTTTCTGCAGCGCGGCATGAGTGCATTTGGGGCCTTGAGCGGCGCTGAACATTTCCTGGGCACTATCGAGCAGCGCGAGCGTGCAGCCCTGTTGGCCATGCAGTCCGGCAGTGACTGGCCGTTTGAACCGTGGATCGGCCAGGGCCCGGCAGACGCGCCGGCTGATTGAGCCGATGTCTGCGGTTTAGCCAATCAATCCAACGCATCGAGCCTGAAGTCTTCCAGGCTTGCGAGCACTTGGTCTGCTTTCTCAAAGCCGGGGTCATCCAGCTCGAACACCGATGGCACGGCAATCACGGTCATGCCCGCGCGATGGCCGGCCAGCACACCGGCCGGCGCGTCTTCGAACACCAGGCAGCGAGCGGGCTCCACCTCCAATCGTCGGGCGGTCGACAGAAATACCGCCGGGTCCGGTTTGCCACGGCGCTCGGCGGTGCCGGAATGGAAGAGCTCCAGCTTGTCGGCCAGCTCCAGCTTGTCGATAACCGCCGTGATCAGTTCGGGTGGGGAAGAGGAGGCAATCGCCAGCGTCAGACCCTGGTTTTTCAGCTCGTCCATCAAACCATGAACGCCGGGTAGCGGTTGGCCACGTTCGAGGATGAGTCGGCTTACCTCTGCCAGCACGCGTTGAACCATCTCGTCCTGGCTGGGGCCTTCCCAGCCAAAGCGGTCATGCCAGAGCGCAATCACTTCATCCAGCCGTCGGCCGGCACTTTCACGACACAATTTGCGGGTAACAGGCACGCCGAGCGCGCGGAAACAGTGGATTTCTGCCTCTTGCCACAAGGGTTCGGAATCGATAAGCAGGCCGTCCATGTCGAAAATGGCGGCATCAAAGCGAAGTGCCATGAGGTGTCTAGCGGATGCGCGAAATCTGGCTGTTGAAGTCAAACAGGGAGTGGGCAGCGGCCAGCAGCTTGGCCGGTGAATCGTCCCTGACCAGATCGGGGAACTGGATGCCGAAACGTACGGCCAGCTCGATCTCCTGGCTGGCAAAGCGAATTTTCGCCCCGGACAGGGCACGTCGCAAACGGCTGACCAGCGCCCGGGCACCGGCTTTATGGGTGCCCATCAAGATCACGCTGTAAAGATCATCACCGGTCTGATGAACCGAGTCGTCCTGCCTCAATTCACGTAGCAGGAAATAGCGCAGGTTTCGCATGATGGCCCGTGCCCAGGCCTGTCCAAAACGCTGGGCCAGGTGCTCATGGTTGCTGAGTTTGACATGCATCAATGCCAAATCCAGGCTCTGGCGCACATGGAACGCAAAGGCTTGCTCAATACGCAAATAGTAATAATCGGGCTCTGGAAGTTGTTTGAACATGGGGTGGTCGGGCTGTTGTCCGCCGCCGCGCATGACCAGTTCCGGGTCGGGGATTTCACCGTGCAGATGAATTTTGAGCGCGCTGCTCAAGTCGTCGGCGCTGAAGGGCTTGGGAATAAAGGCGGTTGCGCCGGCAGCCAGAGCCTTCTCCCGTGCGTTGGCTTCTTCGCTGCCAGTAACTGCCAGCACGGGCATTTGCCGGATGCGCTGATGGCGGCACGAGCGGATGGTGCGAATCAGCTCATGGCCGTCCATGACCGGCATCATCAGGTCGGTAAAAACCAAGCCGATTTGACGATCTTCGTTAAGGAGCTCCCAAGCCTGTTCGCCGTTTTCTGCCATGATCAGGTCGCACTTCTGGTCGAGAAACCGGCCGCCGGCATAACGCATGAGGCGCGAGTCATCGACGAACAGAACTCGCTTGCCGGGCGGTGCGTTCCTTGTAGCCTTGAGCATGGTGCAAACCCCAGTGAATCGGCGGGAAGCCTGTCGAATCCGCCGCGATTTTTCATTGTGCGACAAGTGCTTGTTGCAATCAAGTCGGGAGTAATACTTATGCAGGTACTAGTATGTCTCGACGTTGGCAAAGCCGATGGCACTACTCAAAGATTCCGTGAATGAACCAGCCGCTACGTGGCTTGAACTCTTCAAAGACCCAGAGTTTAAGGCCGTTGTTGTCGATTGCCGTCCAGTAGTCTCGACGGCAGTCCTGGCCATCCCACCAGCCGCTCTCGATGCGCTCGGGGCCGTCGATCAATTCAAGTCGGTCTGAGCGACAGGGCCTGGGCGTTGGCAATAGCCAGCTGGGGCGGGGCTGCGAGCAAATGGTTGCTTGTCTGGCGTTTTCGCCCGGTAGCGTCCAGGCCCAGGCTTTTTCCGGGCGATGGTCGGGGCAATCGGTGATGCCAACCAGATCCTGGTTGTCGATACGGCTACGCAGGCGGTCGAGCAGGGCGGGCCAGGCATCGCCCCGATTGTGGCCGCTGAACAAGTCAGCCTGGGGTGGCCGATGGGTTGCCGTGCTGTCGGCGCGGAAGGTCAGGGCCTGGATGGCGGCCGGCAGCGTCAGTGCGCCCAGTTTCAGGTCGATCAGTTCCAGCAGGCGCCGGTGATCAAAACCGGTTCGCGACAGCGCGACATGGGTGGACAATGCTGGGCCCTGGTCCTCGCGCTCAAGGCCAATATCGAGCCGGGTCAGGCCATGATCGCGCACTTCGAGCCAGTGTTGCAGGCTGGTCAGGGCGCGTTTGCAGGCAAACATCAAGGCCTGGGTTTGCGCGGTGGCCTGGGGCAGTTCCAGACGCAACTGAAAACGCGGTGCCGGTTGCCAGGTCGCGGGCGTGGCCTGGGCGCAACCGCTGATCTGGCTCAGGTAGTCGTTCAGCCCTGGACCGAAGCGCCGCGCGCGTTCAGACGTCGGCAGGGCAAGAACCTGGTCCAGTCGTTCCAGGCCACAGCCCTCCAGCGACCGCAGCCAGGCCGGCTCCAGTGCCAGTTGCCGGGGTGTCAGCGCATGCAGTTTCCTTAGTGCCTTGGACTGATCCAGCGCTTTAAGGCCGAGCCGGCTGAACAGCTGCGCCGTGGCTGGGAACGGTGCCAGGCCGATGCGGATGCTGAACCCCAACGCCGCAATGCTGGATTGCAGTTCGTCCAGCAGCGGCTTCAGGCCGCCGCGCAACCGCCGGCTGCCGCCAATTTCCAGCAGCAAGCCATCGGGAGGGCACAGTACCACTTGATGACTATGGGTATAGGCGCAACTGGCCAGTTGCTCCAGGGCCATTCGTTCCTGGGCTGGCTGACGTGGCCGGGTGTGCAGCGTCGGCAGGATGGCCAGGGCGCTGGCCAGGGTCTGGCCTGGCTGAACACCGCCAGCCTGCGCCTTGGTATTGACCTGAAGGATCCGGACCTGTTCGCCCTGGCCATAATGAACGGCCGTGGGGCGGTTCACCTCAATGGCTTGCCAGGCACTGTCCAGCGCCAAGCGTGGGCAATAAAGACCTGCCCATAGCTGTTCAGCCATGGCCAGGCAGGTGCCGCCGTGGTTCTGCTCGAGAGGGTGCCAGGCGGCGGGGCCAGGGCGTCAGCGGCGGCTCGTTGGCAGAGGCCGCGCGATGTGCCGCCAGGCTGTGAATGCGGGCCATCGGCCGTTTGACCGTATCCCGGCGTGTCGGCGGTGCTGTGTCGCCGCGCGGCAATTCGATGACGTTCGGGCGCCCCAGGTGCAGCGGTGCAGCCTGTCCGCCGCGCAGCATCAATAGCTCCGGCCCAGGTCGTATGGCCAGGCGCAGTTCGGCCAGCGCCGGCGGTGGTTTCTGGCCGGGGCGGTAGCAGATCAGCAGTGGTGCCTCGCCTTGCTCGGCGGCCAGCGCCAGCCGTCGAATACTGCGCTGATCGACCCGTCCCGGCGGGTGCCAGACCACCACGGCACCGCACAGGCCGCTTTTCAATGCTTGTTCGGCGGCCCACAGTGCGTATTTGGGCGCGCGAACGATCAACAGTTGTCCGGCTGCCACGCCGGCACGTCTGAGTGATTGTGGACAAGGCACCAGCGGCGGATTGGCCAGCAGGCTGGGGCGTTGACGGGCGCTTTGTGATGCCAGCAATGGCGTCAGCAGGGCCAGTTCCCCGCAGGCTGGCAGGCTGGGCAGCAGTTCGGTCAACTTGCCGCAGGGCCAGCCGCCGTCAGGCAACCACTGGTCAATACGGGCCTGGCCGCTGCTCAGGCAGGCCAGGCGCGGGCGACGCCGGCCACGCCACAGGTCCCGGCGTGACTCCAGCAGCGTGTCCAGGGCGTGTCGGGTGATGGTGTTGGTCATGGGGCCTGTATCGTGGTGGTCATGAAGCTATATTAATTTACAGTTTCTCAGAAGCTGAGAACAGGTCTTGATGTTTGTCGACGCTGGCGTTGTTCAGTCGTCTTGATCGCCACCGGGTATCCTGTGAAGCTTTGTTGATTGACAGGAGCAAGTTTGATGCGCTTGACCGGGTGGCTGATCCTGCTGACTCTTTCCTGCTGGGTGTTCCCGGCCTCTGCTGCCGTTGAGGGCTACTACCGCCAGCCGGCGCTGGGTGCCGAGCAGCTGGTGTTCGTTTCCGAAGGCGATCTGTGGCGGGTGTCTCCGTACGGCGGCCTGGCCCATCGCTTGACCAACCATGCCGAAGCCAAGCGCCATCCGGCGCTGTCACCGGATGGCCAGTGGCTGGCTTTTACCGGTCGTTATGACGGTATTGACGCGGTCTACGTGATGCCGGCCAGCGGCGGCCTGCCGCGTCGACTCAGTTTCGAAAGTGCGGCAGCCCAGGTCACCGGCTGGACGCCAGAAGGCGAGGTGCTCTATACCACCTCGGCGATTCCGGCACCGGCCTCGTTCCGGGTCTTGCGCGCGGTGGACCCCGACACCCTGGATCGTCGCGAGCTGCCGCTGATGGACGCTCGCGCTGCCGCCATCGACGAAAACGGTGTGGTCTACTTCATCCGCTTTGGTCTGGCGCTGACCGGCGACAACGCGCGCGAATACCGCGGCGGTGCCATGTCGCAACTGTGGCGTTTTGACCCGTCCAGCGACGAAGAAGCAACCCGCCTGGCGGCCGACTACACGGGCAACCTGGATGCGCCGATGTGGTGGAATGGGCGCCTGTACCTGGTCGGCGATGCCAACGGTGGCGTCAATAACCTGTGGGAATTCAACCCTGACAATGATGAGTTGATCCAGGTCACCTTCCATGATGACTTCGACGTCCGTTCGCCCAGCCTGTACCGTGGCCAGATTGTCTACCAGCACGGTGCCGACCTGCGCCGGCTGGACCTGGGTAACGGAGACAGCGAGCGCCTGCCGATTCTTCTATCCTCTGACCGCAGCCAGGGCATGACCCGCTGGCTCGAGCGGGCAACGGATTTTCTCGAATCGGTTCGCCTGGCACCCAGAGGCGACCGCCTGGTGCTGACCGCGCGCGGCCAGGTGGCGGTCGCCGGTACCGGTGCGCTGCGTCGAATTGACCTCGAGCTGCCCGAGCAAAGCCGAGCTCGCCAGGCCGTACTCTCGCCTGATGGCGATTGGGTGTATGCCATTGTCGATGCCAGTGGCGAGCACGAAATCTGGCGCTTTCCGCTGGACGGCCGCGAGCCGGGGGAAGCCTTGACCCGCGATGGCGACAGTCAGCGTGTGCAATTGTTGCCGTCGCCGGACGGCCGCCTGCTGGTCCACGGCGACCAGCGCGGCCGCCTGTGGCTGATGGATCTGGAGCGTGGCGAGCAACAACTGATCGACCGTTCGCCCATTGGCGGTCATGCTGAGCTGGTCTTTTCGCCCGATAGCCGACAGTTGGTGCTGGTGCGTTCCGATTCCGGTGTTCAGCGTCGTCAGTTGCTGATTTATGATATTGAAAGTGAGAAATTACATACGATTACCAGTGATCGCTATGAAAGCTTCTCACCCGCTTTCACGCCGGATAACCGCTGGCTGTTTTTCCTCTCGAACCGCAATTTCGAAGCCACCCCAGCCTCGCCCTGGGGTGATCGCAACCTGGGCCCGATGTTTGACCGCCGCACGCGAATCTATGCCTACGCCCTGCAGCCAGGGCTGGACTTTCCCCTGATGCCCCGGCATGAACTGACTGGTCAGCAAGGCGCTGCGAGCAATGACGGCGAGGGCAATGACAACAACGACAACGGCCTGCCTGCCATTGAGCTGTCTGGTCTGCGAGACCGGCTTTACGAGGTGCCCGTGGAGTCAGGCAATTTCAGTCAATTGGCCGCAGCCAACAATCGCTTGTTCCTGCTTGACCGGGCCGCCGGTCGCGGCCAGCAGCCGCGCCTGAGAACACTGGATTTCCAGCCCGACCAGGCCCGGCTGGAGACCTTTGCCGACGGCGTGATCCAGCTCCAGCTCTCGGCCGATGCCAGCAAGCTCTACTATCGCCGCGCCGGTCGTGGCGGGCTGTTCATCGTCGATACCGGCGCACGGCCGCCGTCCGATACCGATCCATTCCAGGTTCGGCTGGACCGCTGGCGTCTGCCGGTTCAGCCGATGCAGGAGTGGCCGCAGATGTTCGCCGATGCCTGGCGGATGCAGCGCGATTTCCTGTTCGACCCGGCCATGCGCGGCCAGGACTGGCAGGCCATTCGTGACAAGTACGAGCCGCTGGTTGCCCGAGTGGGCGATCGCCGTGAGCTTGATGACCTGCTGGCGCAAATGGCTGCCGAGTTGGGCGTGTTGCACTCGCAAGTGCGTGGTGGCGACTATCCCAGCCAGCGAGAGCTGGCCAGCCCGGCCTTTCTGGGCGGCGAGTTTGAAAGGGTTGAGCAGGGCGCGCGCATCGTGCGTATCTACCAGACCGATCCCGAGCTGCCCAACCAGCGCTCGCCATTAAGCCGCCCTGGCGTACAACTGCAAATCGACGACATCATTACTCACGTCAACGATCGCGCGGTCAACCAGGTCGACGATCTGTCGCTGTTGCTCAAGCACCAGGCCGGCCAGCAGGTGCGTCTTGACGTGCTGCGCGAAGGCGACTCGATGGCTGTGGTCGTCGAGCCGATTTCGGCCGGCGAAGACTATCGTCTGCGCTACCAGGACTGGGTCCACAGCCGGCGCGGCAAGGTCGAGGCCGTTGGCGAAGCCCGGCTGGGTTACTTGCACCTGCACGCCATGGGCCCGAACGACATCGCCGATTTTGCCCGCGAGTTCTACGCCAATTTCGATCGCGAGGGTTTGATCATCGATGTGCGCCGCAATCGTGGCGGCAACATCGACAGCTGGATCATCGAAAAGCTGCTCAGGCGAGCCTGGATGTTCTGGCAGCGGCCCGGCCAGGAGCCGTTCTGGAACATGCAACAGACCTTCCGGGGCCATCTGGTCGTGTTGATGGACGAGCTGACCTACTCCGACGGTGAAACTTTCTCGGCCGGCGTCAAGGCGCTGGAGCTGGGCCCGTTGATCGGCCAACGCAGCGCCGGCGCCGGCGTCTGGCTCAGCGACACCAACCGACTGGTTGACCAGGGCCTGTTGCGCGCCGCCCAGTTGCCGCAATACACCCCCGACGGCCGCTGGATGATCGAAGGTCGTGGCGTAGCGCCGGACATTGAAGTGCTGAACCCGCCGCACGCCACCTGGCGCGGCGAAGATGCGCAACTGGATGCGGCCATCCGGCACCTGCTGCAGCGCCTGGATGAGTCGCCGCTGGTTGACCCGCAGCCCGAACCCATCCCACCGCGCGGCCAGGATGGTTTCGATATGCACGGACTGAATCACTGATCAGTCCGGTGTACCCCAAACCAGAGTTTGGGGTACAATGCCGCGCTTGAGTCAGGCGGCCAGTTCGTCAGCCGCCACTCAAACCATCAGGATCAGGAGAGGTGCCGGAGTGGTCGAACGGGCTCGCCTGGAAAGTGAGTGTACGGTTTATCCCGTACCGAGGGTTCGAATCCCTCCCTCTCCGCCACTGGTTCACGATATCGCCGGAACGCGATAAGATAGAAAGGTCACCGGAGGGGTGGCAGAGCGGTTGAATGCACCGGTCTTGAAAACCGGCAAGGGTGAAAGCCCTTCGTGGGTTCGAATCCCACCCCCTCCGCCATTAATAAAAAAGCCCGCCTTGCGCGGGCTTTTTTATTGATGGTGAAGGGGGAAGCCCGGATGAAAACGCTTTGGGTTCGAACCGAAGGCCGCGTCGCGGCCTGAGCTCGCTGACGCGCAAGCGCCAGCCCGAAGGGCAAGCCCCGCAGGGGCGCAGCAATCCCACCCCCTCCGCCATTAATAAAAAAGCCCGCCTTGCGCGGGCTTTTTTATTGCCCCGCACCGCGAACCCAGGGGTTGCTGCGATCAATCGGGTCAGGCCGCTCCCGCCCGCAGTAGCGATAGCGCATGACGTTGGCGGACATCGACGGGTTGAACATTTCGGCCGCGGTCGGCGGACCACTTTTGCCGCAGTAAACCCGGCCATTGGCCAGTACGATTCGCGCGTGCTGGCTGCCGTCGGGACTGGTCCAGCGGTCAACGCTGGGGGTGACCTGGCCGACGTAGTCATTCAGCCAGCCAACCGCACTGGGAAGGGCGGGCCCATTGGGTGACATGATCGCTCGCCCCGGATCGTTGTCTCGCTCGATCGGATGAGCCTCGCTGGCGTAGCGATGCAGTTGTTGCCGTAATCGCTGGGTGTCGAATGCCGGCCATTCAGGCTCAAGACCAGTTAGGGGTTCGACAGCTTTGGTCGTTTCGACGGGCTCCCGCGCTGTGACGGTTTGGGTCGGGGCCTGAGTCACGGTCGAGGAGGGTGAGGGATCGGGTTGATCGCTGGGTTGGGATTCGGTTGGTGGTTCGGGCTTGGGTTCGAGTGTAGTCACGTAACGTTCAAGCGCTATTTCAACGCTTGCTGGCGACGTCGACGGGGGCGCCGGCTGTCCCGGCCACATCAGAACCAGGCCATGAGCCAGCAAGGAAAGCGCGAGGGCCAGCGCAATAAAACGGAGCCGTGTGGCATGTTCTGATGCTGTTTCCATGCGTTTCTGGCATGACAAGTCCGAAGCAGAGCGGTGCTAAACTAAAGGTTTACCCGTTAAAAGGATGCAAGATGGCTTTTCAGCACGTGAAAATGCCCGAGCAGGGCGACAAGATCCGCATCGAGAACGGCAAGCTGGTGGTCACTGACCAGCCGATTCTCGGCTTCATCGAGGGCGACGGTATTGGCGTCGACATCACCCCGGCCTGCATGAAGGTCTGGGACGCCGCGGTCGAGAAGGCCTACGGTGGCAAGCGCAAGGTGCACTGGGCAGAGTTGTTCCTGGGCGAAAAAGCGGCCGGCATCTACGATGGCAACTACTTCCCGGACGAAACCATGGACGCGATCAAGGACCTGACCGTGGCCATCAAGGGCCCGCTGACCACGCCGGTTGGGGAGGGCTTTCGTTCGCTGAACGTTTCCCTGCGCCAGACCCTGGATCTGTACGCTTGCGTGCGGCCGGTCAAGTGGTATCAGGGCGTGCCGTCACCGCTGAAGAAGCCGGAAGAGGTTGACGCGGTGATTTTCCGCGAGAACACCGAAGACGTTTACTGCGGCCTGGAATATGAGTCGGGTACGCCGGAGAACAAGAAGCTGGCCAAGTTCCTGCGCGAGGAAATGGGTGCCGACTTCTTTGAAGACGCCGGCATCGGCATCAAGCCGATTTCATCTTTCGGTACCAAGCGCCTGGTTCGCAAGGCCATCCAGTACGCCATTGACAACAACCGTCAGTCGGTGACCCTGGTGCACAAGGGCAACATCATGAAGTTCACCGAGGGCGCCTTCCGCAAGTGGGGCTACGAGGTGGCGGCTGAAGAGTTCGGCGATGTGACCATCACCGAAGACGAGCTGTGGGAAAAGTACGACGGCAAGCAGCCGGAAGGCAAGATCGTGATCAAGGATCGCATTGCCGACATCATGTTCCAGCTGATGCTGCTGCGTCCGGCCGAGTTCGACGTGCTGGCCACCATGAACCTGAACGGCGACTACCTGTCGGATTCGCTGGCAGCCGAAGTGGGCGGCATGGGCATTGCGCCCGGCGCCAACATGGCCAACAACGTGGCGGTGTTCGAAGCCACCCACGGCACCGCACCGAAGTACGCCGGAAAGGACATGGTCAACCCGTCGTCGCTGATGTTCTCGGGCTGCATGATGTTCGACTACATCGGCTGGCCGGAAGTCACCAAGCTGATCGAAGACGCCTTCGAGAAAGTGGTGGCCAACAAGGTCGTGACCTACGACTTTGCCCGCCTGATCGACGGTGCCACCAAGGTGCCGACCTCGGGTTTTGCCGACGCACTGGTCGACGCGATTCGCAATGCCTGAATCCAGCGCCGCCTACTGGCGCGAAGCGCGCCAGGCGCTGGCCGAAACCGACCCGGTCGCCAAGTGCGACCGGGTCGATGCGCTTTGGGCAGCGGTTGTATCGGGTAACTGGCAGCCAGCTTGTCCGAGTGAACCCGGCCTGCTGGCCTGCGGGCGCCCTGGCAGACCGAAACTGGTCAACCCGGCGCGCCTGGCCCAGCGCAAGCTGAGCACGCTGGAGGGCCGCCAGGCCCTGATCCACGCGGTCGCTCATATTGAATTCAATGCCATCAATCTGGGGCTGGATGCCGCGCTGCGTTTCGCCGGCATGCCGGATGCCTTTTACCGCGACTGGCTAAGCGTGGCTGCCGACGAAGCCCGGCATTTCCGCATGCTCAATGGTCGCCTGCAGGAACTGGGCGTGGCCTACGGCGATTTCTCGGCCCATAACGGGCTGTGGGACATGGCGGAAAAAACCGCTCATGATGCGCTGGTTCGGATGGCCCTGGTGCCGCGTGTGCTTGAAGCCCGGGGCCTGGACGTGACGCCGGGCATGATCCAGCGACTGTCCAAGGCCGGTGATGAGCGCACCGTTGCTCTGCTTGAAATCATTCTTCAGGAGGAAGAGGGGCACGTGGCCATCGGCACCCGCTGGTTCCGCCATCTGTGGCTGGAGCGCAATCTCGAGCCGGACAAGACCTTCGAGGATCTGCTGGAGCGCTATTTCAGTGGCCGCCTGCGCGGCCCCTTCAATGTTGAGGCCCGTCAGCGCGCCGGCTTCAGTGCCGACGAGCTGGCCCACCTGGAAACGCTGGATCACTGACATGTCCGGTTCTGTCGATCAACTGGCCGTGGGCCTGGTGCAGGCGCGGCTGTTCTGGCAGGAGGCCGAGCCCAACCGAAACCACCTGGCCGAGCTGATGGATTCGGCCCCCGGCTGCCATCTGTACGTGCTGCCGGAAACCTTTTCCACCGGTTTTCTGGGCGATCAGGGCCGTCCGGCCGAAACTCTGGATGGACCCACGCTGGCCTGGATGAAAGCCCAGAGCCTCGAACGAGGCGCGGCCATTGCCGGCAGCCTGGCACTGGATGTGGACGGCCAGCGGCGTAATCGATTTGTGTTTGTTGATGAGGGCAAGATCGTTGCCCATTACGACAAGCGCCACCTGTTCGCCTTTGGTGGCGAAGACAGGCGTTATGTGGCCGGCCAGGATTTCTGTACTTTCGACTGGCGCGGCTGGCGAATTGACCTGCAAATCTGCTACGACCTGCGTTTCCCGGCCTGGTGTCGTAACCGTCGCGAGTTTGACCTGCAGTTGTTCGTGGCCAACTGGCCCAGTCCGCGGGTGCTGGCCTGGCAGCGGCTTTTGCAGGCCCGGGCGATCGAGAATCAGGCCGCGGTGGTGGGCGTCAACCGGGTCGGCGAGGACGGCAAGGGCATTGATTACCCGGGCGCTTCATCGGCCTGGGATGCACTGGGTGCCTGCCTGATCGAGATTGGTCGCGGAGAAAGCGTGGGCCGCGTGGTGCTGGATCGAAGTGCGATTCGTTCGGTGCGCGAGACGTTGCCGTTCCTGGCCGATGCCGACGACTTTCGGATCAGCTCAATCGACGACGAATAACGCCAACGCCAAGGCCTTCGATGGCGAAGTCGCGACTCGAATCCACCTTCAGCGGTGAATAGGCAGCATTCGCCGGGTCCAGAAACAGGTGGCCGCCTCGGGTCTTTCTCAGGCGCTTGACGGTAACCTCGTTGTCGAGACGGGCAACCACGATCTGGCCGGAGCGCGCTTCGGGTGTGCGATGGACCAGCAGAAGGTCACCGTCCCGGATACCGGCATCGACCATGCTGTCACCATGCACCTCAAGCATGTAATCCGGCCGAGGCTTGAACGCCTGTCGATCCACCTGAAAACTGCCCTGATGGTTCTCGATGGCCATCAATGGCGTGCCCGCGGCGACCCGGCCGATCACGGGCAGCTCATTTCGTGGCGACGTGGCCGAGGCTTCGGCAGTGGAATCCGAGCCCAGCGGCACGATGCCGCGGGCCTTGCCCGGACGCAGTTCGATGGCGCCGCGCTCGGCAAGCGCCTTCAGATGCGACTGCGCGGCATTGGGGGAGCGGAAACCAAAATGGTTGACGATTTCCGAACGGGTTGGCGGCAAGCCATCGGCCGCCAACCGCTGCTTGATGAAGGCCAGAATCTCTGCCTGTCGCGCCGTCAGTTTCATTCCATTACTGTATCAAAACACAGTGAATGGCGTATACGAAGGTCTTAGTATTAGCGAATGATAATGACGCTGCCTGATACGCGAGTGCGTGCGCCTGCTCGTGATCGATGCGGCCACCATGGGTCGTAGTAGGGCCACCACGGATCATGAATGAAAACGGTTTCCGCGGTTTCTGGCCAGATGTACAGCGTGTCGGCGTCCAGCGTCGGATAGCGGTAGACGAATTCGCCGATCGTGCCGTCGGTGAAGTCTGTCAAGCGTCCGATGACGGTGATGGCCCGGCCTTCGCTGAGCATGGCGGGGTCGACAAAGCCTTCCCTACAGGCCAGAAAACGGCCGAAATGGTGGTCCCCTTCGGCCGGGCGAAGATCACGATCCAGGGGCCTGGCGAGCAGCTCGATACAGGTTCTCTCGCGCCCCGGCCGGGTCTCGATGACATGGCCTCCCCAGCGCACCACGGCACCCAGGGAGCGCTCAGTGGCCTGGTTTGGCTGGAAGTCGGGAAAGTCGCCGGCCAGCGGTGCCGGAGTGGTGGCGCAGCCCGCCAACAAAAGACCAGTGATTGCCAGCACCGGAAGAACAACACGAAAGGGTTTGTGCATGGTCTACTCCATCAAACACTCAAAGCTCCCGGCCAAAGCTCAGTCTCGGAAAGCGGTTTTTTCCCCGACGCAGTGGTCGGAAGAGTTGCGCCGATCGCTCAAACTGCTCGAGTAAACGAGCACTCGGCACGCCATAGTGTAGCTGGCTGAACATGATTGCCAACTGAACCAGTTGACGCTCGCCACTGTCCAGCTCACGGCAAATTCGACCGGCAAATTCGCGTGGAGTTTCCGAGGGTTGGGCGTGCAGCCCAAGGCGTGCGAGGCGTCGGCGTACTGTTTTCCAGGCCCGCTCTGCACGGCTCAACGGCCGCTGTCCCGATACGCGAAACAGAAACCAGGTCAGCGGGAGTAAAAACAGGCTAAGTGCGGCAAGCATGAGCAAACCGATCTGCGTGGCAGTCATCTCAGGCAGCCCGAGACGTTGGAGAAAGTCTTGCTGACGCTCGGCATCGAAGCCCAGTACCCAGCGGTTCCAGAGATGCTGCACACGGTCGTACTGGTTACGGAGATTCATCAACCAGCCAGCGTCACGCAGGGCCCGACCGCTCTCCACCACGCTGCGGGAGCCTTCCCGGATTCGGTCGGGCGCTACGGCGGCAGTCGGGTCAACCCGAACCCAACCCTGGCCTTCCAGCCAGACTTCGTTCCAGGCATGGGCATCGGACTGGCGGACCAGGAGATATTGGCCGGATTCACTCCAGAATCCGCCCTGGTAGCCCGTGACAACCCGGGCGGGAATGCCGGCGGAGCGCATCAGAATGGCGAAAGCCGATGCGTAGTATTCGCAGTAGCCGGTGCGAAGGTCGAACAGAAACTCATCTGCACCGTGGCGACCCAGCGGGGTAACGCTCAGGCTGTAGTAGAACGGTTCTTCATTGAACCAGCGAAGAACCGCGTTGATCAGAGCCTGATCGTCGGCGTACTGTTGACGAAGCTCTTCCGCCAGCGCTCGGGTGCGCGGATTCCTTTCCTGGGGCAGGTGCAATGCCATATTACGCTGCACGTCGGTCAACACCGGCGAGATCAATGCGTCGGGTGTCGAGACAACGTCGTATTGGCTGAGCGTGGTGACCGGACGGCGACTGATCAGATGGTGGTCAACCGTTATGCGCGACTCTGGAAACGTCGAGCTGACCGGGTGATCCATTGCCAGCAACCATCGTCGTTCATGTGGTTCGAGCTGCATGCGATAGCGGATGCTGGCCTCGGTCTCCAAAGGCGGTTCGGAAAGACGCTGGTCGGAGAAAAAGGCTCGCTGCCAGGTGTTGCCGTCAAACCGCCACAGCACTGGTCCCCGCCAATAACGCATTTGGGGCGGTGGTGGTGGACCCTCAAATTCAACCCGAAAAGCTGGTGAATGGTCGAGGAACAATTCCGAGATGCTGCCGGGCGACATGCTGTCCGACAAGCCGGTTCGTCCATCCATGGCCTCTTCGGGCAAACCCCAAAGCGGTTGGGCCAGGCGGGGAAACAGAAAAAATAGAATCAGTGCAACGGGCAAAGCCATGACCAGCAGTCGCCCGGACTGGCGAAGGCTCTGCACCGATAGCAGGCCGGATGTGCCTGAGGCACCGGGACTGGCCTGCCTGTCTTGTCCACGACGTTGATTGACCTGAATTCGCTGAATCTGGCCCAGTGCCTGGGTGGCCAACCAGCAGCCGGCAACCAGATAGCTCAGGTAAACCAACCGCTCGTTGAACAGGAACTGGGTGGCAACCAGGAAAAAACACACCGAGGCCACCATTCGAAGGTCGCGGACGCGAAACATTTCCATCAGTTTGGCAGCCAGCATCACGCATAGCAGGGCGGTGGCCAGCCTTCGGCCCCAACTGGCACCGAAAGCGATTACCACCAGGGCCAGCAGCGTCAGCGTCAGTACCACCCGGACGGGCCCGGGCACGGGACGCCAGCCCCGCCAAACCGCCATTCCCCGCCAGCCAATAAGCGCGACTACGGTGGCCGCCAGCGCGGGCGGCATGGCCATGAGGTGGGGGAAGGCGGCGACAAGGAAAGCGGCCAGTGTCCAGTAGACAGCGGCCGGGGTCAGCTCGCCAGGGCCTGGAAGGCGGGGACGGAACCAGCGCTCCAGAGCGGTCGTCACTGGCCGAACTCCGCGAGGGCACGCAGGCAGGCGTTCAGGTGGCGCTCGCCATGGGCGGGACCAATCGACTGCTTGCCGAGATTCAGCGTCCAGTCGATCCCCTCTCGATGCGCCTGCATCACCCACGCGGTGAGCACGCTGATGCGTTGCTCAAGGCCGGACGCCGGGGTTCGGGCAAGGTCCAGCACTACCTGCTCGGACACTTCCGCGCGAAACTCGCGAGCCAGCAGGGCCTGGTGTCGCTGGCTGGCTTTCCAGGCGATGCGATGAACCGGATCCTCCGGGCGCCAGTTGCGCAGGCTGTGGAAGTTGTCACTGTCAGTCTGTCGGCTGATTTGCCGGCCTCCGTCGTCGCCGGCACCACGCGGTAATGGCGGCGGGTTTTCGGCGGGTCTTGGCCAGACCAGCACGCGTTGAGCCGGCCAGAACCACGCCCAGGCCTCGAACAGTCCGATTGGGTGACTGGTTTGAATTCTCAGGCGCCCGGGGGACAACCAGCCCCGTTGATGTGTCCGTAGCGGAATTTCCACAGTTTCCAGGTTGATGCCGTCCAGGTCGAAGCCGCTCAGCCCGTCGTGACTGCGAATTTCAAGGGCGGGTCGTGATCGTCCGTCCTGGTCGCTGAGGGTGACAACAAGCCTGGCGGTATCACCGGCATGAACCGGTTTTGCCGTGCAGTGAAGCAGGCGTAGCCCGCGCAGGTTGTGATAGGCCATCAGCATGGAGTTCAGTGCCAGGCCGGCGACGATAAAGGTGGTCAGAAGACCCAGGTTGTTGTTGAAGTTCAAACTGCCCATGAGCATGGCGAACATCAACAGTGCCAGGGTCCAGCCGAAACGAGTGGGCAGGATGAACACCTGGCGGTACTGGATGGTCAGCGGCGGATTGGCGGGCGCGCGGCGCTTCACCCAACCATTGAACCAGCGGTGGAAATGTTGCTCGGCGCGAATGGGGGGCTCCTGCTACCAGTACTGAAGTCGGAGGTTGTCGAAGCGGCAAACGCTCAGGGCACCCGCGTGGTGCCGAGGATCTCTTCCACGACCGCTGCACTGTCCAGCCCGCTTTCCGGTCGGGTTTCCAGGCGATGCGTCGCCAACGATGGGAAAACCGCCTTGACGGCTTCTGGCGCGCAGTAGTTCAGTCCATTGACCAGCGACCAGGCTCGGGCCGCACGCACCAGGGCAAGACCGGCACGAGGGGACAAGCCCGCTTTGAGGCCACCATGTTGACGTGTTGCAGCGATCAGATTCTGAATGTAGTCGAGCAGCGGCTCGGAAACAGGCAGATCCGTGGCCAGCGCCATCAGATCGGAAACGCCGCCTGGGTCGAGCGATGGCTCGAAGCGGGACAGCAGGTCTCGACGATCGGGTTCGACCAGCAATCGACGCTCTTCGGTCGCGGACGGGTAGCCGATGCTGGTCCGAAGTAGAAAGCGGTCGAGCTGAGAGTCGGGCAATGGGTAGGTGCCTACAAGGTCCAGTGGGTTCTGGGTGGCAATCACGAAGAACGGTTCGGGCAGCGGAAACGTTTGCCCGTCGACAGTCACCTGGCGTTCGGCCATGGCTTCCAGAAGCGCCGACTGAGTTCGGGGCGTGGCCCGGTTGATTTCATCGGCCAACACCACATTGGCGAAGATTGGACCGGGTCGAAATTCAAACTGTTCCTGCGCCTGCTGGAAAATCGAAACCCCAACGATATCGGCGGGCAGCATGTCGTTAGTGAACTGGATGCGCTGCCAGTCGCCGCCCAGGCTCAACGACATGGCCTGGGCGAGCGTGGTCTTGCCGACGCCGGGCAAGTCTTCCAACAGCAAATGACCACCGGCCAGTAGTGCCGAGAAGGCCAGGTCAACGACTTCGGCTTTGCCGAGGATGACCTGGTTGACGGCGCTACGAGCCCTGCCGAGGGCCGCCATTGGCGCCTCGGCACGGGTTGCAAGCGCGGATGCCTCAGTCATCGAGCAGCTTGTTCAGCTTGGCGGCGCAGATGAAATCGTTCTCGCTAAGGCCATCGATCGCGTGCGTGGTGAAGTGGACCAGGCAGAAGTTATAGCCGGCTTCGAAGTCCGGGTGATGGGCCTCCTGGTTGGCGATCCACGCCATCGCGTTGATGAAAGCCATGGTTTTGTAGAAGCCCTTGAATTCGAAGCGGCGATAGATTTTCTTGCCATCGTCGCTGACCTGCCAGCCAGGCACCTGGGCCAGCAGGGTGGCCACCCGCTCACGACCCAAGGGGTCGGTGCCGCCTTCGCAAGGAAGGCATTTTTTCTCGGTCAGTTGATCGGTATTGGCGGTGCTCATGGTCAGGCGGCTTCCTTTTCTTTGGGCGGGTAGGTGGGTTCGAACTGGCCGAGGGCACGCGCTTCCCTGATCAGAGACAGGAGGTCGGCCCGGGCGAGATCGAACAGATCATCCATCCGGTCGAGGATGTAATACACGGTTTGATAAATGTCGATGCGGTAGGGCGTTCTCAGCGCATCGATTGGGTCGAACGGACGCCGAATAGGCTCCGGACTTTCCATCGAATACAAGGTTTCTCCCGGCGATGAGGCAATGCCGCCGCCGTAAATTTTCACGCCATCAGTGGTTTGCAGCATGCCGAACTCCACCGTGAACCAGTAGAGTCTTGCCAGAAATACGCGTTCCTGCTTGCTGGCCTTGACGCCGGCTTTACCGTAGGCTTCGGTGAAGTCGGCGAATGCCTGATGGGTAAGCATGGCTGTGTGGCCGAAGATTTCATGAAAGATATCCGGCTCCTGCAGATAGTCCATCTCTTCACGGCTACGGATGAAGGAAGCGGCGGGAAATTTTTTTTCCGCCAGCAGTTTGAAAAATCGGTCAAAGTTGATCAGCGCCGGCACCGGTTCGACTTGCCAGCCGGTTCGTTCCATCAGGGTTTTGGAGACTTCGCGAGGCTGGGGAATGCGATCTTGAGGGAGATTCAGAATCTCCAGCCCATCCTGGAATTCCTGGCAGGCGCGCCCGTCAATGATCTTGATCTGACGCGCGTACAAGTCTGACCAAACGGCATGTTCATCGTCGTTGTAGGAGATGATGCCATTTTCGTCGGGTATCTTGGCTTCGTATTTCGTAGATTTACCCATGGAATAACTCCGCATTTTGGCAAAAAAACTCCTAAAAGTGTAGCACCAGCCAATGGAGAGTCCATGAGCAGAATCGAGCAACGTTGGCCGGGTTTGAGCTGGTACGAATCCCGGCCCGACAGTCGGGAATCCATCGGCATCCGGGGTCCAAACGGTTACTTGAAACGGCGCTATCCCGTTGCGGTAATCGGGGCAGGGTTGGCGGGCTTGAGTGCGGCTTTCGAGGCCCAGCGCCGGGGGCTCGGCCCGGTCGCCCTTTTCGAGATGGGTCGGGTTGGCGCGGGTGCCAGCGGTCGGAATGGAGGCTTTGTCTTTGCTGGTTATTCACTGGGCCCCGAAGCGCTGATTGCCCAGGTAGGCCGGCATGAAGCTCGTCGCTTGCACGGCTGGACGCGAGAAGCCGTTCAACAGATCCGCAGTAATGTCGAGACACTGGCGATTGACTGCCAGTTCAACCCAGCCGGTGTTCTGTTGGCCGATTGGTTTGATGATCCTTCAGCGCTGGAGCGACAGCGCCAGCGCTGGATGGAGGACCTTGATTTTGAGCTTTTGCCTGTCTCCCCGGATCAGATGCCGACCCATGTTCGAAGCCCGCGCTACGGCGGTGGCTTGCTGGAGCCAGGGAGTTTCCATTTCAATCCGCTGGCCTATGTTCGCGGGCTTTCCGACCATTTCCGTCAGCACGGCGGCGTGCTGTTCGAGGAATGCCCCGTGTTGGCCCTGGAACGGGGCAAAAATGGTTGGCGTTTGGAAACGGGCAGTGGACCAGTTGATTGCGACCGGGTCGTGTTGGCAACTGGCGGATACGACCGCCGGCTGTTTCCGCGTGTTCAACGGGCCCTACAACCCATCGCTACCTACATCGCTGTGACCGAGCCCCTGGGAAAGTGTCTGGCGAGGACGCTTCCCAGCGGTGTCGCGGTGTACGACAACCGCTTTGCCTTTGATTATTACCGCCCCCTGGCAGAGCAGCGGCTGCTTTGGGGAGGCCGGATTTCGATTGCTGATCGTTCGCCCGATGCCATTCGCAGGCTGTTGAGAGCCGATTTGGCGCGAGTCTTTCCGAGTCTTTCCACGGTCAATTTTGACTATGCCTGGGGCGGTTGGATGAGTTATGCCCGCCACCAGATGCCCCTGCTGGGTGAAACCGAGCGAGGGCTGTTCCATGCTTTGGCGTTTGGCGGCCATGGCATGGCACCAACCACGCTGGCCGGACACGTCATTGCCGAAGCCCTGGACGGCGATTCGACACGCCTGAACGCCTTTCAGTTCTGGCAGCCACAATGGGCAGGCGGGGTCGCCGGCCGCCTGGCGGTTCAGCTGCGTTACTGGTCCTTGCAGGCCAGGGACTGGTATCGCGATCAAAAGCTAAGAAAAATCCTAGATGACCAAGAAATCTCTTAGTTGTCGCGGAGAGTTTTTACTGATTCGCTCCGCAGCTGGTTCATGCAAACTGCAAACACCTCTTGGCTGGTAGGGCGTTCCTTTGCTGGAAGGACGCACTGTTGGAAACCTCCCCTTGGGTTTCGTCATAAAGAGGGCTTGAGCGGTGTCGTCTTGGCGGCACCGCTTTTTTTTTGTGTAAACTGAGGCGTTATCTTTCGTACGGAACTTTGCGCCCATGTCCAAGCACTCTCCTGGTGCCCGATTCAGGCAGCTGGTGGCCGATCAGCCACCGTTGCAAATCGTTGGAACCATCAACGCTTACACCGCCGTCCTGGCTGAACGGGCTGGTCATCAGGCCATTTACCTATCCGGGGCGGGCGTTGCCAACGCCTCTTTCGGTCTGCCGGATCTGGGCATCACTCAACTGGCCGATGTGGTCGAGGATGCACGCCGGATCACGGGCCGTTGCGAATTACCGCTGCTGGTGGATATCGACACTGGCTGGGGGGGGGCTTTCAACATTGCCCGCACCATTCGCGAGATGGAACGTGCCGGTGTGGCCGCCGTCCATCTGGAGGATCAGGTTCAGGCCAAGCGCTGTGGTCACCGTCCAAACAAGGCGTTGGTGAGTCCCGAGGAGATGGTCGACCGGGTGCGCGCAGCGGTCGACGCTCGCCACGATGACAGCTTTGTGTTCATGGCCAGGACCGATGCCCACGCCATGGAGGGCATGAGTGCCGCCATCGACCGCGCCAATCGCTATGTCGAGGCCGGAGCCGACATGATCTTTGCCGAGGCACTGCACACCCTGGAGGAATTCAAGGCGTTTTCAGAGGCCGTTCCGGTTCCCATCCTGGCCAACATCACCGAATTCGGCAAAACGCCACTTTTCTCGGTGGATGAACTGCGCGAAGCCGGTGCCGGCATGGTGCTTTACCCGTTGAGCGCTTTCCGTGCAATGAGCCAGGCCGCGGTCGCGGTCTACGCCTCGATTGCCGCGAACGGGCATCAGCGTGACGTGATTGACCGCATGCAGACCCGCGCCGATCTGTATGAGGCGCTGGGCTACCACGATTTCGAGAACAAGCTGGACCAACTGTTTACAAAGGATTCGGAATGACAGAGAAGAACACCGGAGCGGGCCTGCGAGGACAATCCGCCGGCCAGACTGCCATTTGCACCGTTGGTGCAACCGGCAACAGCCTGCGCTACCGCGGCTACGCGGTTGACGAGTTGGCCGAGAAGGCCAGCTTCAACGAAGTCGCCCACCTGATCCTCAAGGGCCATCTGCCCAACCGTGATGAGCTGGCCGCCTACACCGCGCGCCTGAAATCGCTGCGCGGCTTGCCGGCCGCCCTGAAGGAAGTGCTCGAGCGCATTCCGGCCAGCGCCCACCCGATGGACGTGATGCGTACCGGCTGCTCGGTGCTGGGCAACCTGGAGCAGGAAGGCGGTTTCGAAAACCAGCAGGATGTTGCCGATCGTCTGCTGGCGACATTCCCGTCCATGATTACCTACTGGTATCGATACAGCCACGACGGCGTGCGCATCGACGTGGAGACCGACGACGACGGCATCGGCGGCCACTTTCTGCACTTGTTGCATGGCAAAAAGGCGGCCGAGCTGCATGCCCGGGTGATGGACGTTTCGCTGATCTTGTATGCCGAGCATGAATTCAACGCTTCGACCTTCACCGCGCGGGTGTGTGCTTCTACCCTGTCGGACATGCATTCCTGCGTGACCGGCGCCATCGGTTCCCTGCGTGGCCCGTTGCACGGCGGTGCCAACGAAATGGCCATGGCCATGCTCGAGAAGTACGGCTCGGTCGAGGAAGCGCGCGAGGACGTGCACCGGATGCTGGCGGCCAAGGAAAAGATCATGGGCTTTGGCCATGCGGTCTATCGCGAGAAGGATCCGCGTAACGCCATCATTCGCGAGTGGTCGCGCAAGCTGGCGGCCGAAGTGGGCGATACGGTGCTGTTCCCGGTCTCGGAAGAAGTCGAGCGCATCCTGTGGGACGAAAAGCGTCTGTTCGCCAATGCCGACTTCTTCCATGCGTCGGCCTACCACTTCATGGGGATTCCGACGGGTCTCTTCACGCCCATTTTCGTGATGTCGCGGTTGACCGGCTGGGCAGCTCACATCATGGAGCAGCGTGCCAACAATCGCATCATTCGTCCCAGTGCCGATTACATCGGTCCGGAAGACCGTTCGGTTCCTGCCATCGACGAGCGCTGATCACCGGCGGGATCAAAAGATCGGCTAACCGCAAAGGCGCAAGGACCGCCAGGAAATTCCTCCGAGACTTCCTGGCGGTCTCCGGGTCTGCGCGGTCAGTGACCTTGAATAGGAATGTCCTGGTAGATGCCTTGGTAATTGTCAGCCGCCGCGGCGGGTCATGGCGGCGGTCAGGATGAGCCTGACAGCATCTTCGAACGGCATATCGACCGGCTCGCACCATTCGCGCGGCACGAAGATCGTGTAACCGGCAATCTGATAGCTGAGCGGCAGATACACGCCCACTTCTCCATCCTCGCCAAATGGCAGACTGTCGAAATCTTCGCGCGTGATAAAACCCAGCATGCCCATCCCCAGCGTGGGATGTCGGACCATCACCACCTGGTTGAAGCGTTTATCATCGCCGCCGGAGAAATATTCGACGAAATCCTTCGTTGCCCGGTAGACGGATTTGACCACCGGCATGCGATCGAGAATACTTTCCCCGAATTCGATCAGGGCGCGGAACAGGTATACCTGGCTGAGCAGACCGATGGCGATGACGGCCACCACGCCCAGCACCAGGCCCATTCCCCGGATGTACCAGGATTCCGGCAGCACGGCCTGGAGGACACTGCCAAAGCCGCTTTCAGCCAGGCCAGCCAGCCAGAAGACAATAATCAGTGTCAAGGCAATCGGGATGATGGTTGCCAGCCCTTTGAAGAAAAGCCTTAGAACCAGGGCAACCGACGGTGACTCGGATGAACTCATGGCTCGCTTTCCGGGAGAGCAGCGGGTTCTGGCCGCGTCTGATCGGGTGAAACCCGCTGTTCGACACAGAGCCTCTCCATGAAATAGCAGAGACAGTCATTGCGGACGACGTACTCATCGGTGGTCAGCATGGCCGGCATCAACGGTCGCCGCGTCCGAATCTGGTTGCCTTCAATGCTGAAACAGTCTTGGCTCAAGTCTCGGCCATCATGACCTTCGGCCAGAAGCGCGGCGCTGCCCAGCGCGGGGTCATAGCTGGCTAGCGAGGTCCCACGGGCAATCTCGCGGAAATTGTAACGGTCGAGATCTGCCGGGAAGCGCAAATCGCTGGCCTGACCCTGGAAGTCGAAATCGATGCCTTGCGCGACCTTTACGGTGGCGAACATTTCGAACAATTCAAGACGGTCTGGTTCTGGAACCTGATTGGGCAGGCTGTCGAGGTGGAGGACCTGGTCGAGGTAGGTCATGGCATGGTCGGTGCCGTCACGTTCCGCAGCCAGGCCGCATTCCAGCGTAACGGCCGGCGCAAAACGGCCGAACGCCATCGACTGAACGCCAGCAGGTTCGGTGAAATAAACCACTGTTTTTGAAAACAGACTGGCCAGATGCAGCCGCTGGGCTTCGATCTGGTTGACCGCGGCGTAATGCGGGTTCTGGCCGGTGTTGTTATGCACATCGATACAGGCGAATGGCTGTGACCGCTGGACATGCCGGGTAATTTGCGAAAACAGGCGGTGCCAGATCGTCTCCGGTCCACGTGAGCCGGGCCAGCATCGATTGAAGTCGGGCTGGTCTGCGAGGTGGCGCATGCCACGAGCCGCTGCACGGACATTGCCAATCAACAGCAGCAGGCTACGCGGTAGCTGGTCGCGCGCATATCGTCCCTTCAGCAAGCGCCTGACGGCATCCCAACCCGAGGTTTCATTGCCGTGTTGCAGCACCGAGACAACCAACGGTTGGGGGTTGCGTCCGGGCAGATGAATCAGCGTGGGCCCGTCCAGAAAACGATGGAGTTCCTGAGCGGGCTGATCAAGCAGCCGATCCGGCAAAGTATCGAGAATCCTGGCCTGCATCAGCTGGGCTGTCCGGTGTTCCTGCGCCGGCCCGGGTTTGAACGGGTTTGTCGAAGCATGTAAGTGGCGGTTGTCGTCAATCCTATAAGCTAACGCGTTTCTCGCCTGGTTGAAAGTAGTCGGGAACCTCTGTCATGGTTGGAAAGTCCCAAGGGCGTCAACAAACCACCCGAAGAGTGCCAAAAAGAGTACGCTTGATTCACCATGATTGAAGCCAAAGCCCTCAGCCGGCGATTCGGTGACCTGCTCGCCGTCGATCGCATTGATTTTTCCATTGAGCCCGGAACCGTTCTGGGTTTGCTTGGGCCCAATGGCGCGGGCAAATCCACGACCATGAAAATGCTCACCGGTTTTCTGACGCCCAGTTCGGGCACGGCGGCAATTTTCGGTCACGATATCCAGGGAGAGGCGATGGCGGCTCGGCGCCTGCTGGGCTACCTCCCGGAGGGCGCGCCGCTTTACGGCGAGCTATCAGTGCTGCGGTTCCTCGAATTCATTGCCGATGCCCGGGGGCTGCACGGAGTGGACAGGCGCAAGCGAATTGCCGAGGTGGTGGATCGTCTGTCTCTGACCGAGGTCATGGGGCAGACCATCGACACCTTGTCGAAGGGTTTCAAGCGACGGGTCGGCCTGGCCCAGGCCATCTTGCATGATCCGCCGGCTTTGCTGCTTGATGAACCTACGGATGGTCTCGACCCGAACCAGAAACACGAGGTCCGTCGTCTTATCCGGAACATGGCGGCCGACAAGATCATCATTGTCTCGACCCACATTCTTGAAGAGGTCGAAGCGCTATGTAACCGGACCATGATTATCGCGCGCGGCCGTCTGGTCGTGGACGACACGCCCCAGGGGCTGCTGCGGCGCTCTCGTTACCATGGTGCGGTCAGCCTGTCCCTGCCAAACGTCGAAGAAGCGGCCTCGCGCCTGGGCGCGCTGGCGGAATCGGCCGAAGTCGAGGTCAGGCGCGGTCGACTGACCGTTTTCCCGTCCAGTCAGCCCGGTCTTTTCGAGGCAGTCAGTCGAGTAATCCATGAACAAGGCTGGGCGGTCGACCAGCTCGAATATGAGGCCGGGAGGCTGGATGAAGTTTTCCGCCGGGTGACCAGCGGAGGAATCAGCGCATGAACAACGTCCTGGTCATTTTGCGACGAGAGCTGGCAGCCTATTTTGCAACGCCAGTCGCCTATGTGTTCATCGTCATTTATTTGCTGATGTCGGCCAGTTTCACCTTCTACCTGGGCGGGTTTTTCGAACGGGAAATTGCTGACCTCGAACCGTTTTTCCATTTTCATCCCTGGCTCTATCTTTTCCTGGTGCCCGCCATCGGCATGCGGCTGTGGGCCGAGGAGCGAAAGTCCGGGTCGATTGAACTGCTGCTGACCTTGCCCATCAGTACCGGCCAGGCGGTACTGGGAAAATTCCTGGCCGCCTGGTTGTTCATTGGCCTGGCGCTGGCGTTGACGTTTCCGGTTTGGATCACCGTCAACGTGCTGGGCGAGCCGGATAACGGCGTTATCGTGGCCGCCTACCTGGGCAGTTGGCTGATGGCGGGTGCCTTCCTGGCGATCAGTGCCTGCCTGTCGGCAGCAACGCGTAACCAGGTGATCGCCTTCATTCTGGCCGTGGTGGTGTGCTTTCTCTTTTTGCTGTCGGGTCTGCCAATGGTGCTTGACGTGTTCCGTGGCTGGCTGCCTCAAAGCATGGTCGATGCGATTGCCGGGTTCAGCTTTCTGCAGCGTTTCGGCGCGCTTTCACGTGGCGTGATCGATCTGCGTGATGTCTTTTACTTCCTGTTGGTGATCTCGATCTGGCTGTTCGCCAACCGAATCGTTCTGGAAATGAAGAAGGCCAATTGATGTTGAAGCATTGGACGTCCCTCAGTGCGCTGGTTTTGTTGGCCCTGCTGTTTCTGGCCCTGGCCATGCTCAACCAGAACCTGTTCACTGGTGCCCGGGTTGACCTGACGGAAAACCGGCTTTATACGCTCAGCCCCGGCACCTTGTCGCTGCTCGGTTCCATTGAAGAGCCGGTTACCTTGTCCCTCTATTTCAGTGAAGAGAGCAGCCGGGAGTTTCCCCAGGTACGTGCCTTTGCCCGTCGCGTTGAAGAGCTGCTGGAGGAAATGGCGAATCGGTCAGGTGGCCGCCTGGTGATCGAACGGGTCGACCCCAGGCCGTTTTCTGATCAGGAAGACCGAGCGGCCTTGTTCGGTTTGGAAGCCATTCCAACTGGACGTGGCGAGGAAACGCTTTACCTCGGCCTGGTCGGCACCAACCTGCTGGACGGCGTTGAGGTGCTGCCGTTCCTGTCCCCGGCGCGTGAACCGTTCCTGGAGTACGAACTGGCCCGCATGGTTCATTTGCTCTCACGCCCCGTTCAACCCCGCGTCGGTTTGATCAGCGGGTTGCCGCTGCAGGGCCAGGCCGATCCGCGGACCGGCCAGGGTACCGAGCAGTGGGTCATTCATGAGCAGATCGAGCAGTTGTTTGATGTGGCAACCATTAGCCGCCGTGACGAGACGATACCGGACGGACTCGACGTCCTGGTTCTGGTCCATCCGCGCGATTTGTCCGAGCCGCTTCTGCAAGCCATCGACCGCTTCGCGCTGGACGGTGGACGATTGCTGGTTTTTGTCGATCCGCAGGCTGAAAGTGATACCGGGCGTGATCCCTTCGACGCCATGGCCGCCGTCGCCACCGAACGAGACTCAACGCTGGAGCCTTTGTTTGGGGCCTGGGGTATCGAGTTTCTCAGTGATGAGTTCGTCGGCGATCTAGGCCAGGCGCTGCAGGTCACCCTGCAAGCCGGAATGGCGCCGGTTCGCCATCCCGGAATCATTGGCGTGACTCGTCAATACATGGATCGCAGTGATGTCGTCACGGCAGAACTCGACGCGGTCAACCTGGCCAGCAGCGGCCATTTTCGCCTGTCAGAGGGCAGCGGCCTGGCCATGCAGCCTTTGCTGTTGTCGTCGCCGCGCTCGGGGCGGCTGGATACCGAACGTCTGCGTTTTCTCGAAGACCCCAACGATCTGGCTGCCGAACTGGCGCCGACCGGTGAATCATTCGTTCTGGCGGCACGTTTCCAGGGTTCGGTGTCATCCGCCTTCCCGGGTAACGGCGCTCCCGAACAGGGTGAAGTTCACCTGATTGCAGTGGCCGATACCGACTTGCTGGCTGATCGCTACTGGGTCCAGCGGCAGCGTGTCTTCGGCACGACGTTGCTGGACCCCTTCGCCAGCAATGGCGATTTCGTCATCAATGCGATCGACAATCTGATCGGCAACGCTGATCTGATCAGTGTCCGCAGCCGTGCCATCAGCTCGCGCCCCTTTACTCTGGTCGATGCCCTGCGCCGCGAGGCCGAGCAGCGCTTGCTGGCCACCGAGCAGCGTCTGGAGGCCGAACTGGCCGAAACCGAGCGCCGTCTGGGTGAAATTCAGCAGACCCGAGCTGATGCCGATTTAACCATTCTCAGTGATGAGCAGGAAGCCGAAATTGATCGGTTCATGGCTCAGCGGCTGGAAATACGCCAGCAGCTGCGCCAGGTCAGGCGTGAACTGGACCAGGACATCGAAGCGCTGGGTGCGCGCGTCAAGGCGGTCAACATTGCGGCCATGCCCCTGCTGGTGACCGCTTTGGCACTGATAATCTGGATTCGTCGGCGCCGGCAGGCAGCGCAATGGCGAGAGCGCGCCTCGTCATGAGGCCGCGTCACATCCTCGCTCTGGGCGTGGTCACCCTGGTGGCTCTTGTGCTGGCGCTGATCGTCGCGGCGCCCGAGCGCGACCCTGATACCGAGCCGACTCGAGAGCTGGTTCCGGGCCTGTCGGCCCAGGTCAATGCCATTGAACGCTTCCGCCTGCACTTCCCGGATGGGCAGGCGCAAATCACCCTGTACCGCGAGGGACAGCGCTGGCGAGTCAAGGAATATCATGGCTTTGAAGCGGACTTCGAATCGGTGGCCGACAGTTTGCGCGTGTTGGCTCAGTCGCGCCGGGCCAGTCCGCGTACAACCAATCCCGACTGGTTCGCCCGACTGGGCCTCAACGATCCGGGCGCGCCGGATGGTCCGGGTTTGAAATTCGAGTTCCCCGGTCTTGAACTGCCCAGCCTGGTGGTTGGTGAGCTTGATGTTCAAGGCCAGGCGAACTTCGTTCGGCTGGCCGGGGAAGATCAGGCCTGGTTGGCCGACCGGCGTCTTGATTTTCCCGAACAGCCAATAAACTGGCTGCAGCGCTCGATCATGGATATCCCGGCTTCCGAGCTTGTCTCGCTAACGGTCCTGCATCCCGACGGAGAGCGTGTCCAGCTGCGCGCGGCCGATGACGCAGGCGAGGACTGGGTGTTGATGAATGTGCCCGAGGGGAGGGATGCCGTCGCCGCCTGGCAGCGGCGAGCGCCGGCCAACGGCCTGGCCAGGCTTCGACTCATTGACGTAGCGCCGGCTATTGATCTGCCGGATGATGCAGTCAGGTCGTTGTATGTCACTCGCGATGGCCTGAACTTCGTGGCGAGTTTGTTCAGGGACGCCTCAAGCCAGGGTTCGGGCGGCTGGTTGCAGTTTGAGGTGTCCGCCGAGCCAGAGGGTATTTCATCTGATGAAGGCAGCGATGAACACCAGCGCTTGCTGGCCGATGCGGCAGCGGTCAATCAAACGCTTGCCGCCTGGCGCTACAAGGTGGATGAAGGCCGCTTTGATTCAATGACCCCGAGGCTCGAGAGTCTGCTCGAGGCAATCGAAGACTGAACGTTCAGGGCTCGAGCAGTGTCGGGTCGATGTCGGCGAACAGCATGGCCAGTTCGTCGAGAAAGTCACCCAGCGCAGAGGACTTGCGCCAGACCATGGCAATCACTCGCTTGGGTGCCGGTCCGGCAAAGGGTTTGATGACCAGGTTGTCGGTTGGAGCAATCGGTGGCTTGACCGACAACACCGGCAACAGGGTGATGCCGGTGTTGGCAGCCACCATTTGGCGGAGAGTTTCCATGCTGGTCGCATGGAAATCCAGTTTTTCATGAGCGCCCGCGGTTCGGCAGATATCCAGTGCCTGGTCCCTGAGGCAATGCCCGTCTTCCAGCAACAGCAACTCCTGATCCTGAAGATCGGCAGTCGTCAATGCGCTCTGTTTGCATAGCGGGTGTCCGTCCGGCACGGCGAGGACAAACGGTTCTTCAAACAGACGACGGGTGACCAGTTGCTCGTTGCTGACCGGAAGAGCGAGAAGGCCGCCATCCAGACGTCCGTGATCCAGCATATCCAGGATATCCTCGGTCTTTTCTTCGAACAGCCGCAGGGTAAGTCGGGGATAGCGGTGGCGAATGGTCGGCACCACGTGCGGCAGGAAGTAGGGGGCCAGCGTTGGGAAAATACCCAGCCTGAGGGTGCCGCTGTGCGGATCGCGGGAGCGACGGGCGACGGCCTTCATCGCTTCGACTTCGTCGAGAACGCGGCGAGCCCGTTCGACCACCTCTTCGCCAACACGGGTGAGCATTACCTGTCGTGGTGACCGCTCGACCAGTTGAACCCCCAGCTCTTCCTCGATCTTGCGAATCTGGGTGCTCAGGGTGGGCTGGCTGACAAAACAGATATCGGCGGCCCTGCTGAAGTGTTTTACTTCGGCAAGGGTCACCAGGTACTGGATGGCTCGAATATTCACGTTGTCGTTCCGGTCGTCGGCAGGCGTACTGCCATGGGCAGGTCACTAGGCTACGATTTCACTATAGCGTTTCGCTATGCAAAACATATCAACAAGTTATTCATGTCGGTGCGCTCTCGGTAGATCATGGTGGTCATCTTCATCGCATCGGTCGGTTTGTTGCCTGTCGATGCCGTGCGCGGACCGGATGGAAGCGAGCTGGCACAGTACCTCCTGTCGTCGCGGTGGTAGTAAACTGTCGGATTAGCCTTCGATGTTTCAGGGGAGTCTTGGATGCCAAGCCAATTCGCGGAGGAGCGCAGGCAGGGTGCGTTGACCCGGATCACCAAGCTTGTTTTCCCCCAGGACACTAATCCGCTGGGAACCCTCTATGGCGGTACCGCGTTGCAGTGGATGGATGAGGTGGCGTTCCTGGCGGCCACTCGGTACGCCCGCCGCCAGGTGGTCACCGTGTCAATGGACCGGGTCGATTTCAAAGTGCCCATTCCGCAAGGTTCGATTGTCGAGTTGATTGGCGATGTTGTCGAAACCGGGCGCACGTCCATGGTGGTCAGGGTGCAAATCCTGATTGAGGACGCCATGGCTGGAACCCAGGAACTGGCCATTGAGGGTCGCTTGATCATGGTGGCAGTCAATGCGGCCATGAAACCGGTGGCACTGTCTCGGCAAGCCGACTGAGGTCCCGGTTTAACGTGAGTGACATGACCGCCAAGCCGGCGATTTCCCGCCGCTTCCAGCTGGTTCTGCTTGTAATGATCGTGGTGATCGCTGTCGGCTTTTCTTCGCTGGTTGAACAGGTCTACCGCCTGGAGACGCAGCGCCTTGCCGATCACTACAGTGCGGTCGCAGTCAGGGATGCAAGCCAGCTAAGAGCGCGCATAGAGGGAGAACTCAATACGGCACTTTACCTGCCGTTGGGTCTGAGTGCCTATATTCATGCACATGGTGATGATCTTGACTCGACGCGCGTAGAAGCCGCACTGGCCCAGGTTGTACGGCAGGGTCAACACGTCAGAAATATCGGTCTGGCACCGGACAACGTGATTCGTTATCTGTACCCGTTGGCGGGCAATGAAGCAGCGCTGGGGCTGTCGTACCGGGAACAACAAGACCAATGGCCGGATGTTGAGCTGGCCATGACCCGCAGAGAAGCCGTGATGGCAGGTCCGGTTCCCTTGGTGCAGGGTGGCAAAGGTTTGATCAATCGCACGCCGATATTTCTCCAGGATGGCCAATATTGGGGAATTCTGAGCATGGTGCTGGACGTTGACAGCCTGTTTTCTGCGGTCGGCCTTGAACAGATGGATGAACAGCTTCATGCCCTGCGGCGGCGTACTCATGGAGTGGATGACTGGCTGCCCGTGTTCGGCAATAACGATCTGTTTGATTCCCCCCCGGCAAGCGGTGTGATTATTCAGAATATCCGGGTGCCCGGAGCGGACTGGCAGCTGGCCTGGACAGTGCCGGGTCGGGAGGATTACGCGTCGACGGAAAGTCTTGGGCTCTTGCTGCGTTGGCCAGGCCATCTACTCGCCCTGACCGTGCTGGGCTTTGGGCTGCTGTTGTTGATTGAGCGGCGTCGTACTGAGCACCTGGTTAACCACGACCCGCTTACCGGCCTGCCCAACCGCCGATTGTTGATGACCCAACTCGCGGTGGCCATTGATCGGCACCGCCAACAGCGCAAAGGCTTTGCCCTGATCTATCTCGATCTGGATGGGTTCAAGCCGGTCAATGATCGTTTGGGGCACGACGCGGGGGATCGCTTGCTCGTCGAAGTTGCAAAACGACTGCAACGTGGCTTGCCGTCGGGCGCTTTTGCTGTCCGTGTGGGTGGCGATGAGTTCGTTATTCTGTTGCCTGACGAGACAGAGAAACGTTCGATTGATGATGTGGCCGGAGAGCTGTTGCAGCGCATTCGCTCACCGATCGAACTGGGTATCGAAGAGGTGACCATCGGTGCGTCTGCCGGCGTTGCCATTTGCCCCTTTGACGGCGAAAACGCCGACCGGCTGCTGCGGGTTGCTGATCAGCAGATGTACGCGCGCAAGGCCGAACGGCGCCTGTCCGAAATGCGTCCGGCACTGTATTGAAGCCGGACGAATGATCGTTGTTACTGGTAACCGATCATCACGGCTATGCCGATAAACCCCAGGGCCATGGCAACGTAGAGTCCAAGAAAAGGCAGAATCCAGCGTGCCCAGACTGCCCAGTCAATTCGGGCCGCACCGAGCACGCCCATCAGCGTGGCCGAGGTGGGAATGATCAGGTTGGTCAGGCTGTCGCCCAACTGGAAACACAACACGGTTACTTGCCTTTGGATGCCGACAAGGTCCCCTAATGGCGCCATCAACGGCATGGTCAGAGCGGCCTGGCCAGAGCCCGACGGCACCAGAAAATTCAGGATGGCCTGGACCATGAACATCAACCACGCCGAGACGATTTCCGGCAGATGGCCAAGAATGCTGGCCATGGCGAACAAAATGGTGTTCATGACCGAAGCCTGGGTTGGCTCAGTCCCGCCCAACAGCAACACCAGGCCTGCAGCCATGCCCACGACCAGCACGGCCGGTACCAGCCCGGCAGCGCCGGAACGAAAGGCGGCTGCCTGTTCGTTGGCCGATAACCGGTGGTTGCCCGGTAGCCAGTAGAGCAAGCCGATGACAAGACCAAGCGTGAAGAACTGGGTCGCAATTTCAGGAATGTAGTACCCGCGGGCAGTGACGCCCCAAATGACCCAGACAACACCCCCGAGAATCATCAGGATGGCCAGTCGGTCCCGCCAGTCGAAATCCCCGCCGGCCAGGGTGCTGCCCTGGCTGTCGCGGAATGCCTGATCACTGGCATGGACCGGCGAACACGTGGGGTCTGCCTTGACTTTTCGGGCCCACCAGACGGTGATGGACATGCCTATCAGGGTAAATATCACCCACATCACCATGCGAAAGGGCGCACCGGACAGAAGTTCAACATCGGCAATTCCCTGGGCAATGGCTACGTTGAACGGATTCATCCAGCTGGCCGCAAACCCCACACGCGACGCGACGAAGGTGACCAGAACGGCAGTGATGGCGTCAAAACCCAGGCGGACGATTACCGGGGCGAGCAGGATTACGAAGGCAATCGTCTCCTCGCTCATGCCGAAAATTGCACCGCCCAGGGAAAACAGCCCAAACAGAAGGGGCAGGATGACGATGGGATCTTTCTCTGTCCGATTGATCAGGGCGCGAATTCCGCGGTCAACGCAACCAGTGCGAAGTATCACGCCAAAGGCCCCGCCGACAATCAGCAAGAATGCCATGATGCCCACCGCTGCCGAGTGCCTGCCTCCTGAGGTCAGGCCTTCGAACGGTGCGTTGAGAAAGCCTATGGATGCGGGGTCGGCTCGAAACAGGGCGGTTCCCGGCGGGCCTTCCTCGGACAGCTGGAAACTGTCCAGCGCAATGGGCAGGGGCTGGCCTTCAGCATCCAGACCCACGTCAAAACTGCCAGCAGGAACCAGGAAGCTCAGGGCGACCAGCGCCAGTGCGATGCCCAGAAGGATGATCAGGGTGTCGGGTGTGTTGCCGGCTGTTGGTCTTGCGGTCATGGCGCTTTCCTGTCCAAGGGTCGAGGACTGGCCCGCTCGATCATGCGGCCAAGGGGCAGGGGCGTCGGGAGTGTTCCGAACAGGGACGGATTGCCGGCCTTGAGGCGACCGGCCCGAACCAGGGCAATCAGGGTGTCGTTGCCGCTTTCATGGGCCAATCGAGCCTGGATCAACAGCGCCAGGGCCTCGACGGTTTGTCGGGCGAGTATTGGCGCCTGATCCGGATCGCTTAGCCCCTTCGTGGCCTGGCCAAGCCACGGCGAGGCTTCAGGCCAGGCGGACATCATCGGTGCCAACCAGGACTCGAGCGCCGGCAAACAAGCCGGATCGCGCTTGCACGCGCGCAGAACGTCCAGGCACTGGACATTGCCTGAGCCCTCCCAGATCGCATTGACGGGTGCCTCGCGAAACAGCCTGGGCAGGATGAAATCCTCGACGTAACCGGCCCCGCCGAGGCACTCCTGGGCCTCGTTGACGACATGCACGGCCCGCTTGCATAGCCAGTACTTGGCAATCGGGGTCGCCACGCGGGCCAGCGCCTCGGCGGTATCGTCTTTTTCAGCGCGCTCGAAACAGTTCGCCAGAAAAAAGGCAAAACGCAGCGCCAGCTCCGATTCCAGCGCCAGGTCGGCCAGGACGTTTTGCATCAGTGGCTGGCTGGTGAGTTGCTGGCCAAATGCACGACGCTGATGACAGTGGTCGATAGCCTGGGCCACCGCCTGGCGCATCAGAGCTGCCGAGCCAATGGCGCAATCCAGACGAGTTTCCGCCACCATCTTGATAATGGTTGGAACGCCGCGCCCCGGTTCTCCGAGCATCCAGGCGAAGGCATCCAGATACTCGATTTCCGAGCTGGCATTCGAGCAGTTGCCCAGTTTGTCTTTAAGTCGCTGGATCTGGACGCGGTTGAGCTGACCCTCCGGCGACCAGCGGGGCACCAGGAAACAACTCAAGCCCTCGCTGGTCTGGGCGAGACTCAGGAAGGCATCGGACATGGGCGCCGAGCAGAACCATTTATGGCCGCGCAGGCGGTAAGCCTGGCCGCCACCGGCTTGATCAATCGGGTGGGCCGTTGTGGTGTTGGCGCGAACGTCCGAGCCGCCCTGCTTTTCGGTCATCGCCATGCCGATTGTGACGCCGAGTTTTGCTTCAGCCGGCCGAAAGTCGGCGTCATAGCGCCCTGCAAGAATTCTCGGCACCCAGTCACGCGCCAGCTCTGCCTGGCACTGCAGGGCGGGTACCGCCGCATGTGTCATCGTGATCGGGCACATTGTCCCGGCCTCGAACTGGTTGTGGAGGTACATCAGGGCACTACGGGCGATGCGTCCACCCGCTTCGCCGGTCCAGCTTAGTCGGGTCATGCCGGCTCCAATGCCAGCGGTCATCAAGGCGTGATAGCTGGGGTGAAAGTCAACCCGGTCGATTCGATGGCCGTAGCGGTCATGGGTGTTCAGCCTGGGCAGATGGCGGTTGGCCTTGATACCGTGTCGGGCCAGTTCAGACGCGGCTTGAATGCCGTAGGTCTCGAGCATCTCCCACCAGTGGCCGCCGCCCGCCTGGTTGACAACTTCGGTCAGGGCCTGGTCGTCACCAAAGGCCCGATAGTCAATGAGGGGCTCAGGCTGGTTTTCTACCTGGTGGGTATAGAAAGGCAAGTGGTCGGTCTGGCGCATGGGTGGTTTAAAGCGCGAATGACGGGCGCGGGTGAATAGCCAACCGGCAGTATATCGCCCCGTCGCCGGCTCAGTCCCGCGGCAGGATCATCGCGGCCAGGGCCCGACGGTTCTCGCTCATCAGTATGTTGAAAGTGCGTGCGGCGGCCGCCAGGGTCATGCACTCCACGCCAATGCCCTGCCGGTGAAAGATTGATTGCAAGCTGGGCGGGAACAGGCTCTGGCGCTCGCCGAAACCGATTAGGACGACCTCGGGCTGGTGACTCAGCAGCGGTACACACTGTGTTTCATCCAATTCATCAAGCGTTGCGACCGGCCAGTCTGGCTGAAGAAGGCGAGCCCCAACAATAAAACTGGACTCAAGAGCGGTCTGATCGACCGTGATCCGGTGGTTCTCGACGCGTCGAATGACGTGGTGATTGCCGGGTTTGTGTTCGGTCAGTTGCATGGCCAGTCCAGGCGCCGAACCGGCCGGGAAGGCTTAGCCGGGCAGGGCAAGGCGCGGTTTCTCGGGGTGTTTGCGATAGTAGCAAGCGACCTGGCCAATCTGGTGAACAGGCTCGGCCCCGGTTTGCTTCTGAATCTCGTTCATCCAGCCTTTGCGCTGCTCGCGGTCGCCGCGAAGCTTGATCTTGATCAGTTCGTGGTGATCCAGGGCTTGCTCTATCTCGGCCATGACATTGTCGGTCAGGCCCTTGTCGGCCACGGTTACAACAGGGTCAATCTGGTGGGTCAATCCGCGCAGGTATTTTTTCTGCTGGTTGCTAAGAGCCATTCGGGGTCGCTTCAGGATTGGAAACATCGCTGATTATCTCACAGCCATCCACCTTGCTGCGCCGGCTCCTATTTTCATCGGCTGACGGGGATACAATGAGTGAATGTCGAGTCGGGCCTGGAAAAAGCGTCAGCAAAGCGACCCCTACGTCAAGAAGGCGCGGGATGAAGGGTATCGTGCCCGCGCAGCGTTCAAGTTGCAGGAGCTGGACGAGAAGGACCAGCTGCTGGCCGGCGCACGGCGCGTGGTCGACCTGGGGGCAGCGCCCGGCAGCTGGTGCCAATTTGCCCGGCGCAAGTTGCCGGACGGAGCCGTTATCATCGCGCTGGACATTTTGCCGATGGACCCGATCGAGGGAGTAACCTTCATCGAGGGCGATTTCCGCGAAGACGAGGCGCTGAGTGCCCTGGAATCGGCGCTGGACGGCAGCAAGCTTGACCTTGTGATGTCGGATATGGCCCCCAACCTATCGGGAGTAGGGCCGTCGGATCAGGCCAGGAGCATTTACCTGGTCGAGCTCGCGCTGGCGTTTGCCAAGGATTGGTTGAATCCTGACGGCAAGATTGTGGTCAAAGTGTTTCAGGGCGCGGGTTTTGATGAACTGCTCAGCGAATTCCGCCAGACCTTCAACAGCGTGAAGATTCGCAAGCCGTCGGCCTCCCGATCGGAAAGTCGGGAGGTGTATCTGGTCGGGCAGGGCCTGAAAAACCCTTGAATGCATCGGTTATGGTGTGTTCTCACGACGCTGACCCTTGGGGCGTAAACTCGCAGCAACCTAGAGCCAATTGCTTGGATGGAGACCGGTTTTGAGTGACTTTGCCAAGAATCTGATCATGTGGATCATCATCGCGATGGTCCTGATGAGCGTGTTCAATTACTACTCGCAGCCGCAGCAGGAGCCGGCGGAAATGTCGTACTCGACGTTTCTCCAGGAAGTGCGGAATCGGAATATAGACCGGGTGCTGATTGAGGAAGGCGGGTCGACCACCACCATCACTGGCCAGCGCTTTGACGGCCAGCGATTCACGGTCACTGGTCCTCGCAACGATCCCGGTCTGATCGGGGACCTCGAAAATGCCGAAGTGACGGCCGAGTTTGTCGAAGCGGCCCGACGGTCGATTGTGATCGACATCATGATCAGCCTGTTGCCGGTCCTGGTGCTGGTGGGTCTGTGGGTCTACTTCATGCGCCAGATGCAGGGCGGCGGCATGGGTGGCCGTGGGGGTGCCATGAGTTTCGGCAAATCCCGCGCCAAGCTTCAGGGCGAGGATCAGGTCAAAGTGACCTTCCAGGATGTCGCTGGCTGCGAAGAGGCCAAGGACGACGTGGTCGAACTGGTCGATTTCCTCCGCAACCCGGCAAAATTCCAGCGATTGGGCGGGCACATCCCGAAAGGCATTCTGATGGTTGGCCCGCCGGGAACGGGTAAAACCCTGCTGGCGCGCGCCATCGCCGGCGAAGCCCGGGTGCCGTTCTTCTCCATCTCCGGCTCGGATTTCGTCGAAATGTTCGTCGGCGTGGGTGCCTCGCGCGTGCGTGACATGTTCGAGACCGCCAAAAAGCACGCGCCTTGCATCATTTTCATCGATGAGATTGATGCGGTCGGCCGCCAGCGAGGCGCCGGTCTGGGTGGCGGTCACGACGAGCGCGAGCAGACTTTGAACCAGTTGCTGGTTGAAATGGATGGCTTCGAAGGCAATGAGGGCATCATCCTGATCGCCGCGACCAACCGCCCCGACGTACTGGATTCTGCCCTGTTGAGGCCGGGTCGTTTCGATCGCCAGGTTGTCGTCCCGCTGCCGGATCTCCCGGGCCGCGAGCAGATTCTGAAGGTTCACATGCGCAAGGTGCCGGTCGAAGATGACGTCAATCCGCGCGTGATTGCCCGGGGTACGCCGGGTTTCTCGGGCGCCGACCTGGCCAACCTGGTCAACGAGGCGGCTCTGTTTGCCGCCCGGCAGGACTCCCAGACCGTTCGCCAGACCCACTTCGAGCAGGCCAAGGACAAGATCATGATGGGCGCCGAGCGCAAATCCATGGCCATGTCCGAGGATGAAAAACGCCTGACGGCCTACCACGAGTCCGGTCACGCCATCGTCGGGCGCCTGGTGCCGGACCACGACCCGGTATACAAGGTGACGATCATTCCTCGTGGTCGGGCACTTGGGGTAACGATGTTCCTGCCCGAGCAGGACAAGTACTCGATGAACCGGCAGCAACTCAATTCGCAGCTGGCCAGCCTGTTTGGTGGTCGGGTGGCTGAAGAGCTCATCTACGGCAAGGACAAGGTCACCACCGGGGCCTCGAACGATATCGAACGGGCCTCGCAGATTGCTCGCAACATGGTGACCAAATGGGGCTTGTCCGACACCATGGGGCCGATCTCGTACAACGAGAACGAGGACGAGGTGTTCCTTGGGCGTCAGGTGACTCAGCACAAGCACGTCTCGGACGAGACCCACCGCCAGCTTGACAAGGAAGTTCGGCGCATCATCGACGATGCCTATCAGACCGCGACTCGCATTCTGGATGAGAACCGCGACAAGCTGGAGCTGATGACCGAGGCGCTGATGCGCTACGAGACCATCGACGTCAAGCAGATCGACCAGATCATGAATGGTCATGAGCCCGATCCGCCGGAGGGTTGGGACGATGGCGGCACGCCACCAAGCCCGAAAAGTGGCGGCTCGGACGTCGACGATGAACCCGCAGGCCAGCCTGCGCCGGGTTGATCCCGGCGTCTGTCCCGCCCCGCCGTATGACGCCGCTCCCATTGGGGCGGCGTTTTTACTTTGCTCACTCCGCTTTTCTGACTGAACGCGTTGATGAAATTTGAATCTGCTTCCAACAAGCCGCTGATTGATCGCATTCATTCAGCCAGTGCCACCCGCCAGCCGCTGGTCATGGCCGTGATCAACGTGACGCCGGATTCTTTTTCCGACGGCGGTCGGTTCGATTCGGCCGAGCAGGCTATCGAGCAGGCCTTGCAGCAGGTGGAGGAGGGCGCTGACCTGCTGGATATTGGCGGGGAGTCCACCCGTCCGGGCGCGGAGCCGGTCAGTGAGCAGGAAGAACTGGATCGCGTCCTGCCGGTGATCGAAGGCCTGGTGGCACGGACGGCGGTGCCCATCTCCATCGACACCGTCAAACCCGCCGTGATGCGCCAGGCAGCGGCGGCAGGCGCTCGCATGATCAATGATGTCAATGGCTTGCGCAGCGAAGGTGCCGTGGAACTGGTCGCCGAGCTGAAGCTGCCGGTTTGCATCATGCACATGCAGGGGCAACCCCGGACCATGCAAGAAGACCCCCGGTACGCATCGGTCGTGGATGATATCGCCGACTTCCTGGCCCAGCGCGCCCGGGTTTGCCAGGACGCCGGCCTCGACCCGCGCCATATCGTGATCGACCCGGGCTTTGGCTTCGGCAAGACGCTTGACCACAATCTCAGGCTGCTGGCCGAGCTGGGGCGCCTGGCCGATCTGGGCTTCCCGGTGCTTGCCGGCCTGTCGCGCAAGTCCATGCTGGGAGCCATCACCGGTCGGAAACGTCCGGACCAGCGCCTGGCCGCGTCCATCGCCGCCCATCTGATCGCGGCCGATCGCGGGGCCGCCATTGTCCGCGTTCACGATGTCGCCGAAACCGTCGATGCCCTGAAGGTCAGATCGGCTGTTCGT
>PWYW01000086.1 GCA_003567685.1 Gammaproteobacteria bacterium | reverse complement strand
CAAGTTTGGTTCCGCTTTCATTTGGTTAGACGAGGATAGGATTCGATGCGCATTGGTACGACGCTGACCCAGTACATTATTCGCAAGCAACAGGAAGTCGATGGCGCCAGCGGTGAATTTACCGGCCTTCTCAACGATATCGCGGTTGCCTGCAAGAAGATAGCTGATCTGGTCAACAAGGGGGCGCTGGTCAATGTGCTGGGCTCAGCCGGCGCGGAAAATGTCCAGGGAGAGCAGCAGAAGAAACTGGACGTGATTTCCAACGATCTGATGATCGAGGCACTGGCCTGCAATGGTCATATCGCCGCGCTGGCTTCGGAAGAGATGGACGGCGTCTACCAGTTGCCGGAAGGTGCTCGTCGCGGTCGCTACCTGGTCCTGTGTGATCCGCTCGACGGCTCATCCAATATCGACGTCAACGTGTCGGTGGGCACGATTTTCTCGATTCTGAAAGCGCCTGAAGACATCGAATTCCCGGAGGTGGCTGATTTCCTGGAGCCCGGTACCGAGCAGGTGGCAGCCGGCTACTGCTTGTATGGCCCGTCGACCCTGCTGGTTCTGACCACCGGTGAGGGTGTCAGCATGTTCACGCTGGATCGCGATTTCGGTGAATTCTTGCTGACCCGCAGTCGCGTGCGCATCCCCGAAGATAGCCAGGAATTCGCCATCAACTGCTCCAACCAGCGGTTCTGGGAGGATCCGGTCCAGCGCTATATTGCCGAGTGCCAGCAAGGTGCCGACGGTCCGCTCGGCAAGAATTTCAACATGCGCTGGGTCGCCTCGATGGTGGCCGAAGTCCATCGTATTCTCACCCGCGGCGGGGTTTTTCTCTATCCCGGAGATTCGAAGCTCAAAGCGGCCGGCAAGGCCGGCAAGCTTCGCCTGATGTACGAGGCCAATCCGATGGCCATGATTGTCGAACAGGCGGGCGGCGCGGCGACGACCGGCCGTGAGCGCATCCTGGAAATTCAGCCGGAGGAACTGCACCAGCGAGTGCCGGTTATCCTGGGTTCTCGCAACGAGGTCGAGCGCGTGACCGGCTATCACCTTCCGGCCGAAAGCGCTTGAGCTTTGAGATGGGAGATTTCACGACCCGAACACTGATCTTTGCCGGGCTGCTGTTGCTGTATGTTGGCTGGTTGTTTTTCAGCCGCCGGCCGGTGCTTTCCGAAACCCGTGCCATGCGCTCTGTTGCCGGCCGAACGATCACCGTCGTGATCGTTGCCCTTATCGGTATCTGGCTGGTCCTGCGTTTCGAACTGCCCGCCTGAACTGGCGGGCAGCTCGCGTTCAGCCGCTCTGCTCGCTCAGCTCCATCTCACGCTCGAGCCGCTGACTGGCGGCTTGTGGTGACGTGGTTCGACGGGCCAGCAGGCTATACAGCGTCGGGATCACGAATAGCGTCAGCAGGGTCGAGGCCGACACACCAAACAGCACGACCACGCCGATCACCTGGCGCGTTTCCGCGCCGGCACCTGACGACAGGATCAGGGGCACGGCGCCCGCCACGGTGGTAATACCGGTCATCACGATGGGACGCAGGCGTGTGCGTGCGCCCTCGATTACCGCCTGGTCAAACTCCATGCCTTCGTCGCGCAGCTGGTTGATGAATTCGACGATCAGGATGCCGTTCTTGGCGGCCAGCCCGATCAGCATCACCAGGCCGATCTGGCTGTACACATTCAGCGTGCTGCCGGTCAGAAACAGGCCGAGCAGCCCGCCGCCAACCGCCAGTGGTACGCCGAACATGATCACCAGCGGGTGTATCCAGCTCTCGAACTGGGCGGCCAGGACAAGGAACACCACGACAAGGCCCAGCAGGAAAACAAACACGATGGAGCCGCCCGCTGTCATGAAATCCCGGCTCTGACCCTTGTAGTCGATGACGGCGGTTTCCGGCAGATGCTCGCGGGCCAGCGATTCCAGAAAGCCCAGCGCCTCACCCAGCGGCAGGTTGTCGGCCAGGCTGGCCTGGATGGTGATGGCGCGGACTCGGTTGAAGCGGTTCAGGCTGGTCGAGTCGGCAAAGTTCTCCAGCCGGACCAGGTTGGACAGGGGGACGAGCGCCCCGGACCGCTCCGATCGCACGTAGATGTTTTCCAGGGCGGCCGGAGAGCGCTGGCGCTCCCGCTCGCCCTCGACAATCACATCGTACTCCTGGCCATCGTCCAGGTAGGTGGTAACACGCCGGGAGCCCAGCAGGGTTTCCAGCGTTCGTCCGATATTACTGACGGTCACCCCGAGATCGGCCGCGCGGTCGTAATCAATCAGGACTTCAAGCTGTGGCTGGGTTTCCTTGTAATCCCAGTCAATGCCCTGCAGTCCGGGGTTGTCGCGCTCGATTTCGGCCAGCAGAATGTCGCGCCATTCGGCCAGCTCGGTGTAATCGGCCCCGCCAATCACGAACTGCACCGGGTTCTGGATGCCGCCGCCAAAACCCTGGCGCATGAAGGTGTTGATCTGAACACCGGTCAGGTCGGCCGTTCGGTTTCGCACATCGGCCATGATTTCCTGGGCCGGGCGCCGATTGTTCCAGTCGTCCAGGACCACGATGGCGATGCCGGTGTTGAACAGGGCCAGGTTGTTGAAGTTGCGCGGTGCGCGAATCAGCAGGCGGCGCACTTCACCGCTGTCGACCAGGGGCATCATGCGTGCCTCGAGCTCGTTCATGTAGTCTTCCATGAACTGGTAGGACGCGCCTTCGGGCCCGTTGACCAGCACGAAAAACGCGCCGCGATCTTCGCGCGGGGCATATTCCTCGGGGATCAGCGTAAACAGACCGCCGATGGCGACAAACAGCAGCAGAATGACGGCCAGGGCCGGCCAGCGCAGCCGGATCACCCAGCGCAGCGCGCGCTCGTAGGCCGATCGGGTTCGGTCAACGCCGCGATCAACCAGTTTGACGAGGCGATTGTTGTCGTCCTTGGGCTTGAGCAGTCGAGAGGCGAGCATGGCCGAAATGGTCAGTGCCACGAAACTGGAAAAAGCCACGGCCGCGGCCATGGTCAAGGCGAATTCAGAAAACAAGCGACCGATGTCGCCCTGCAGGAAGGCGATCGGGACGAATACCGAGATCAGGACGAGGGTGGTGGAAATGATCGCGAAGGCAACCTGGCGGGTGCCGCGGAAGGCAGCCACCATGGCGGTTTCACCCAGTTCATCCATGCGCCGGCGGGCATTTTCAAGCACGATGATGCCGTCGTCCACCACCAGGCCAATCGCCAGCACCAGGGCCAGCAGGGTGAGCAGGTTGACCGTGAACCCGAAAATGGCCAGGGCGATAAAGGTGGAAACCAACGCGACAGGCACGGCCACGGCCGGCACCAGGATGGCGCGGATCGAGCCCAGAAAGACAAAGATGGTCAGGACGACCAGGGCGATGGCGATGAACAGCGTTCGATAGACCTCGCGAATGGCGCCCTCGATGAACACCGAGGAGTCGAAACTGGGCAGCAGCTGCAGGCCATCGGGCAAGTCCGGGTTGATCCGATCGACTTCGGCGCGAACGCTTCGAGCCACCTCCAGGGTGTTGGCGGTCGACTGGCGGATGATGCCAAGGCCTATCATCGGCTCGCCGTTGCCGCGAAACAGCGTCCGGTCCTCTACCGTACCGCGCTCGACCCGGGCCACGTCGCCGAGCCTGACCAGGTGTCCATCACTGCCCCGGCTGACCACGATTTGGGCGAAGTCCGAAGCGTCGTTGAACTGGCGTGCGATTCGAACCGTGAACTGGCGGGTTCGGGATTCGATTCGCCCGGCCGGCAGCTCGACGTTTTCGGCCCGCAGCGCGTCTTCCACATCGTTGACGGTCAAGCCCCGAGCGGCCAGGGCGTCACGGTCCAGCCAGATTCGCATGGCGAAGCTCTGGGCGCCGCCAACCTGGACCCTCGCCACCCCGTCGATGACCGAGAAGCGGTCAACCAGGAATCGTTCGGCGTAGTCCGTCAATTCTGGCGTGCTCCAACCTTCGCCGGCCAGATTCCACCAGACAATCACATCGGCGTTGGCGTCAACCCGCTGAACTTCAGGCGGGTCGGCCTCGTCCGGCAAGTCGTTGAGAATCCGGGCAACCCGGTCACGGACGTCGTTCGCGGCGGCTTCCACGTCGCGGTTCAGCGAAAAGCGGATGGTGATGTCCGACTGGCCATCGCGACTCTCGGATTCGATGAACTCGATGCCCTCGATTCCGGCGATGGATTCCTCGATTCGCTCGGTAACCTGGGTATCGACGACGTTGGCCGCCGCACCTGGGTAGCGGGTTTCGATTGACACCACCGGCGGATCGATATCCGGGTATTCGCGAAGCGGTAGCTGCTGGAAGGAAACAATGCCGAAAATCACCAGCAGCAGGGCCGCCACGGAGGCCAGAACCGGCCGGGTGACCGACAGATCAGACAGAATCATGTCAGCGTCCGCTGCTCAGTATGCCGGCCAGGGACTCGTCACCGTCCACCTCGGCGCGTATCTCGATGGCGTCGCCGTCGGACAGACGAAAGCCGCCGTGAATCACCACGCGTTCGCCGGCATTCAGACCTTCAAGAATTTCGACGTGGCCGGGCAGGCGCATGCCCAGCCGAACAGACCGGCGCTCGGCCGTCAAATCGTCGTCACCGGCCACCACGAACACGTGATGCTCCCGTCCGCGACTCAGGATCGCTTCTTCGGGCACGGTCAGGCCGTTGCGTTCGCGACTGGCCAGGGTCACGATCATCAACATGCCGGGTTTGAGCTTCAGATCGGGATTGGGAATCCGTCCACGCACCTGAAAGGCACGGGTGACCGGATCAACCGTGTTGCCGAGACTGATCACCTCGCCGGTGAACACCTCGTCGGCAAAGGCGGCACTGCGGGCCTCGATGCCCAGGCCCGACTGGACGTGACTGAGGAGGACCTCCGGCACCGTGAAATCGACGTTCATTACCGAGTCATCAACCAGGGTGGTGACCACCGTGCCGGGGCTGAGCAGCGAACCGACCGAGACATTGCGCAGGCCAACCACGCCATCAAACGGGGCAATGATCAGCCGGTCGCTCAGGCGCGCCTCAATCGCCTGCAAACGCGCTTCGGCCGTGCTGACTTCCCGTTGGCGCTGATCGAAGACCGCCCGCGACTCCTGGCCGCGTGCGGCCAGATCCTGGACACGCACGAACTGCTGTCGTGCCTCGTCGAGATCGGCTTCGGCGGCGGCCAGTTCTGCCAGTTGTTCCCGGTTGGTCAGGGCCAGCAGCACCTGGCCTGCCTCGACGCGCTGGCCGTCGCGAAAACGAATCTCGGAAATGGTTTCGGTGATGGTCGCGGTAAGGTCGGCCGATTCGTTGGCGCGCAGCGTACCGAGCGATTCAATCGGGTCTGATAGCGATTGCTCGCTGACCGAGGCAACGATCACTTCCAGCGACCAGGTATCCGTTGGCAGCAAAACAAGCAGCGGCAGGCAGCAGGCATACAGGCCATGGCGCAGAATTTTCATTGGGAAGTTCAAACGGTTGACTGGCGCCAAGTATGCGGACGCCGCGTGATCGATAATTCATTGATGCGATTGCTTCGTTCATTGTCGGCATCGATGGCGCCAGAAAGCAAAACGCCGGCAAGAAGCCGGCGTCTGTTGCATTTGCAAGGCGTGTCAGGCGGCCTTTCTGGCTTGCCCGCGGCCCGACCGCCGCCGCTGTCCTGGCCTGGATGCACCGGCCTTGGGCTTCTGTCCGGCATTGGAGCCACGACCTGGGCCACTTCGAGCCTGGCGGCCCTGATTGCCGCGCGACTGTTTGCCGGCATCCCGTGACAACGGTTCGGTGGGTTCGTAGCCTTCCAGGGTCTCGGTGGGAATCTTGACCTTGACCAGCTTGCGAATGTCCTCGAACAGTCCATGCTCGGCGCCGCAGACCAGCGAGATTGCCAGGCCTTCGCGGCCGGCCCGTCCGGTACGCCCGATACGGTGCACGTAGTCTTCGGGGACGTTCGGGATTTCGAAGTTCACCACGTGGGGCAGCTGGTCAATGTCCAGGCCGCGAGCGGCGATGTCTGTGGCCACCAGCACGCGAACGCGGTTGGCCTTGAAGTCGGCCAGCGCCTTGGTACGGGCGCCCTGGCTCTTGTTGCCGTGAATCGCGGCTGCCGTCAGACCATCGCTTTCGAGCTGTTTGGCCAGCCGGTTGGCGCCGTGCTTGGTTCGAGTAAACACCAGGACCTGGTGCCAGTTCTCCGAACCGATCATCCATGACAGCACTTCGCGCTTTTGTTTCTGGTCAACCAGGACGGCTTTTTGCGCAATCAATTCGACCGTCGAGTTGGGCGGTGCGGTCTCGACCCGAACCGGTTGGTTCAGGTAGCGCGAGGCCATTTCGGTGATTTCCTTCGAGAAGGTTGCCGAAAACAGCAGGGTCTGACGCTGGCGGGGCAGGGCCTTGACCACGCGGTCGATGGCTGGGCGGAAGCCCATGTCCAGCATCCGGTCAGCTTCGTCGAGAATCAGCGTCTCGACCTGGCGAAGGTCGACCGTGCCGCGTTCGATGTGGTCGATCAGGCGGCCCGGCGTGGCGATCAGTACGTCAACACCGCGCTGCAGCTTGCTGATCTGCGGGTTGATGTTCACGCCGCCAAAGATTTCGGCCGAGCGAATCTGGAGGTGCCGTGCATAGCCGCGAAGGTTTTCATGCACCTGGGCGGCCAGCTCGCGGGTCGGGGTCAGGATCAGGGCGCGCAGCCGGTGGGGGCCACCCTGAACCGACAGACGCTGCAGCAGCGGCAGTGTAAAGGCTGCGGTTTTTCCGGTGCCGGTCTGGGCGCTGGCCATCACATCCTTGCCAGCCAGAACCACGGGAATGGCCTTGTGCTGAACGGGGGTCGGTTCGGTATAGCCCTGCTGATCAATCGCGCGCAGGAGTTCGGCTCGAAGGCCGAGGGAATCAAAAGACATCGATTTTCCTTTAAATACAATCAGGCCAAGGCGAAACGGACCCGGTAAAAAAACAGGGTCAAAAAACACACCGGGGAAAGGCCTTGGCTTGGAAATCGATCCGCGAGAGCGTGTGCAGGGATTCGAGCTGACTGCACCGAGGCGCATGATAGCACATGTGGGCCGTCTCACCGGCATTCGGTGAGACGGCAGCGAGGCCGATCACGCTCAAAGCCTGCGGCCGGCGCTGCTCAGCGATAACGCAGGTTGAACTCCCGCACCACCCGCAACAACTGACGGCAGGTCAACTGGCCAACCAGTCGCTCGCCATCCAGCACCGGGCGACGACGATGGCCTTTCGCAATCATGTCCATGGCAACGTCGACGATATTGTCATGCAATTGGCAGGATTGAACTTCCGAGGTCATGTAGTCGCCCACCGTTCCGATATCGCCCGAGTTGTTGTAGGTGGCGGTGACCACCGCGCGAAGGCAGTCCATTTCTGACAGCACCCCGACCATTCGCTCCTGCTCGTCGATGACAATCAGCCCTGACACGTGATTGCTCGTAATGATGTTGACGGCATCGAAGAGTGGTGCGCTTGCCAGTATTTTCAGTGGCTGATGCTGAATATAGTCGCTGAGATCGACAGACTTTAACATCGGTTCCCTCCATCAAGTATTCAAACCGTCGGGCGCCCAACTACCTGGTCGGAGCCAACCCGTTTGACTTCCGTCTTCACTGTAATCAATGACCAGCCTTGAGTATAGCTATCCTTGAGGTCGAATTTACCGCGTGGCGCACCAGCGGACTTCCGGTCAGTGAACTCAAGGTGGCCAGGGCGCCGGTGGCCCTGGACAATCGTGGCCTGTCCGATCAGCGCGATCCTGAAGCGGTGCTCCCGGGCGTTCAGTGCTTCTCCAGGCCAATGCGCTTTCCCTTCAGCAATACCGAGTTGCCGATGACCGACAGCGAGCTGCTGGTCATGGCGATCACGCCAATCATGGGGTGCAACAGGCCGATGGCCGCGATCGGGATGGCCGCGACGTTGTAGCCAAAGGCCCAGTACAGGTTCTGGACAATCTTGGCGTAGGTTGCTTTCGACAGTTGAATGGACTCGACCACCTTGGTCAGTTCGCCGGAGACCAGGGTGACATCGGCGGCCTCGATGGCAACATCGGCGCCGGCCCCGATAGCAATGCCGACATTGGCCTGCTTGAGTGCCGGGGCATCGTTGATGCCGTCGCCGACCATCGCCACATGCGGGCCAAAGCGCTCTTGCAGTTTGCGGATCTCGTCGACCTTGCCTTCGGGCAATACGCTTGCCAGCACTTCGTCGATACCCACTTCCTCTGCCACGGCTTTTGCGGCACGTTCGTTATCACCGGTGACCATGGCCACGGTGAGCCCCATGTCGTGCATGGCCCGGATCGCATCCTTTGAATCGGATTTAATGGTGTCGGCGACGGCGACGATACCGATGGCCTGACCGTCCCGGGCCACCAGGACGGCGGTGCGACCCTTTTCCTCCAACCGGATGAGTGCATCGTCCAGGGCATCAAGACCCTTGATGTCGGATTCTGTCAGCAGGCGGCGATTGCCGATCAGGATCTCCTGACCGTCGACCTTGCCCTGCACGCCGCGGGCAGTGACCGACTTGAAGGATTCGACATCACCGAACTTGACGTCGCGATCTCTCGCACCCTGAACAATGGCCTGGGCCAGTGGGTGTTCAGAAGCGTTTTCCACCGCAGCAGCCAGGGCCAGCACGTCGTTCTCATCATGTCCCTCAGCTGCGACCACATCAGTGAGTTCCGGCTCGCCCCTGGTGATGGTGCCGGTCTTGTCGAGCACCACCATCTTGATGTCCTTGAGTGTCTGGATGGCTTCGCCGGAACGGATCAAAACGCCGCGCTCGGCGCCGAGGCCGGAACCGACCATCAGGGCCGTCGGCGTGGCCAGGCCCAGCGCACAGGGGCAGGCGATGACCAGCACGGCAATGGCCGCCAGCAGGGCCAGAATGACCGGGCCGGCTTCGGCATCGACCCAGGGCAGGAAACCCGCGCCCCACTCGAGGATCGGTCGCAGGGTTTCGGGAAACATCAGCCAGGCGCCCAGGCTGACCAGGGCAATCACGATCACGACAGGTACGAAACGGGCGGTGACCCGGTCGGCAAACTCCTGGATTGGCACCTTCGAAGACTGTGCCTCCTCGACCAGCTTGATGACCTGCGAGAGGAAAGTATCGCCGCCGACGCGCGTGGCCTTGACCTTGAGCCGGCCTTCCTTATTGATGGTCGCGCCGAGGACGCTGTCGCCTTTCGACTTCTCGACCGGAATCGATTCGCCGGTGGCAATCGATTCATCGACATGGCTTTCACCCTCGATCACCTCACCGTCGGTCGGAATCTTGTCGCCAGGACGCACGATCATCACATCGCCGGCAGACAGCTCCTTGATCGGCACTTCCACTTCCTCGCCGTCGCGCTCGACCCTGGCTGTCTTTGCACTCAGGGTCAGCAATTTCTTGATCGCCTGGGAGGCCCGTCCCTTGGCCTTGTTCTCCAGATAGCGGCCGAGCAGGTGGAAGGTCATGATGGTGGCGGCCATTTCGATGAACGAGGTCATCGGATAGACAAAGCCGACCAGGCCGATCAGGTAGGGCGGCAGCGAGCCCATCGAGATCAGCACATCCATGTTGGCGGTGCGGTTGGTCAGCGAGCGCCAGGCCGAAACATGCGTGGCCCAGCCGCCGTAGAGAAAGACCACCGGGAAGGCGAGCAGGGCAATGACGGCCAGGTAGCCCGGAATGGGCACCCAGAACATGTGCACCATCATCAGGATCATGATCAGGGTAGCCGGAATGGCCGCGATCACGAACCGATGCCAGGCGCGAGTCAGGTAGGCTTCGTCACCGCCGTCGTCTTCATCGGCATCGTCTTCTGTCTTGACCGCCGTTACTTCGTATCCGCCTCTTTCCACCGCCGCCTTGAGTTCTTCAGGCGAGGGCTTGTTGCCGCTGCGCTTTACAGTGACCTGGTGGTTGGAGACGTTGGTGCGAATCTCATCGATGCCATCAAGCCGCTCGAGCGAGTCTCTGACCAGGCCGGCGCAGTGGTCCGAGCCCATGCCTGGCACGGTCAGGCGCACCGGCGCTGCGGAACCGGCACCAGCATTGTCACCAGTCTTGTCACCAGAAGCTGAACTGACCTCATAGCCGGCCTTTTCCACGGCCTTGCGAATATCCTCAAGGTCGACCGACTCCGGGTCGTACGTCACTTTGGCCTTGTGACTGGAGATGCTGGTGCTGATCGACTCGATGCCGGCCAGGCGCTCGATTGACTCTCGTACGATGCCGGCACAGTGGTCCGAGCCCATGCCGGGAACAATCAGTGTGACAGAGCCATGAGTTGGAGAGTCCTTGGCTGAATGGTTCATTTTGGCTTCCTTGGGCTTGGAGATGATGCGGGCTGAGCGGCAACGACCGCCTCGATAATGGGACAGTCATGGACCGAACCATGACCGGAACAGGCCGTGATCAGATCGGCCAGTACGGTCCGTGCCTGCTGTATTTCGGCCAGGCGCAGTTCTATATCTTCGAGTCGGGCTGTGGCCAGTGTCCGAACTTCGGCGCGGTCGCCGTCACTGTCGACCAGTGTCAGCAGGTGTCGGATCTCGTCCAGGGAAAACCCCAGCGTCTTCGCGCCACGAATGAACTTCAGGCGCTCAAGATCCTGCTGCGAGTAGAGGCGGTAGCCGGCATTGCTGCGTCGCGGCTCCGGCATCAGGGCGCTGCGCTCGTAGTAGCGCACCGTATCGAGTTTGACGCCGGCGGCTTGAGCCAGCCGGCCAATGGTCAGTGACTTGCTCATGCAATCACCTTAAACCCCGGACACGGGTCCGGGGTCAAGTGTCAAGTGTCAAGT
>PWYW01000021.1 GCA_003567685.1 Gammaproteobacteria bacterium | reverse complement strand
CGCCGCGGCGGTATAGCTGGTTGGTAAAAGGTAATAGGTGAAAGGTTAAAGGTTAAAGGTTAAGGGTGACGTTGGAGCTGCTTTTACCTTTCACTTTTTAGATTTCACTGTTCACTGAATTTGAAAACGTTCGGCTTTGATTGATGAGCAAACAAAGCCACCAAAACTTGAGGTATAGCTCATGAGTTCCGGAAAGATTGTTCAGATCATTGGCGCCGTTGTCGACGTGGAGTTTCCCGTCGGCCAGGTTCCCAACGTCTATGACGCGCTGACCGTTGATGATACCGAGATCACCCTTGAGGTGCAGCAGCAGCTCGGTGACGGCGTGGTCCGGACGATCGCCCTGGGGTCGACCGATGGCCTGAAGCGCCACCGTGCGGTCAGCAATACCGGCAAGGCCATCAGCGTCCCGGTGGGTCAGAAGACCCTGGGTCGCGTCATGGACGTGCTCGGTCGCCCGATCGACGATGCCGGCGACATTGGCTCCGAGGAAGTCTGGCCGATCCACCGTTCAGCGCCGACCTTCGAAGAGCAGGCGGCCAGTAACGAACTGCTGGAAACCGGCATCAAGGTTATCGACCTGATCTGCCCGTTTGCCAAGGGCGGCAAGGTTGGCTTGTTCGGCGGCGCCGGCGTGGGCAAGACCGTGAACATGATGGAGCTGATCCGCAACATCGCCATCGAGCACTCCGGCTACTCCGTGTTCGCCGGCGTGGGTGAGCGTACCCGTGAAGGGAACGACTTCTACCATGAAATGAAGGACTCCAACGTTCTCGACAAGGTGGCCCTGGTTTACGGCCAGATGAACGAGCCGCCGGGTAACCGTCTGCGCGTTGCCCTGACCGGTTTGACGATGGCCGAGTACTTCCGTGACGAGGGCCGTGACGTCCTGATGTTCATCGACAACATCTACCGCTACACCCTGGCCGGCACCGAAGTGTCCGCGCTGCTCGGTCGTATGCCGTCTGCGGTGGGCTACCAGCCGACCCTGGCCGAGGAGATGGGTGTTCTGCAGGAGCGTATCACCTCGACCAAGACCGGCTCGATCACCTCGATCCAGGCCGTCTACGTTCCGGCTGATGACTTGACTGACCCCTCGCCGGCCACGACCTTTGCTCACCTCGACGCCACCGTCGTACTGTCGCGTAACATCGCCGAGCTGGGTATCTACCCGGCCGTCGACCCGCTCGACTCGACCTCGCGCCAGCTCGATCCGCTGGTGGTGGGTCAGGAGCACTACGACGTGGCCCGCAAGGTGCAGGGCACGCTGCAGCGCTACAAGGAGCTCAAGGACATCATCGCCATTCTCGGCATGGATGAGCTGAGCGAAGAAGACAAGATGACCGTCGCGCGAGCGCGCAAGGTCGAGCGTTTCTTCTCCCAGCCGTTCTTCGTGGCCGAAGTCTTCACCGGCAGCCCGGGCGTTTACGTTTCTCTGAAGGACACCATTCGTGGCTTCAAGGGCATCGTCGACGGCGAGTATGACCACCTGCCGGAGCAGGCCTTCTACATGGTTGGCACCATCGAAGAAGCCGTCGACAAAGGCGAGAAGATGCTGGACAAGGCTGCCTGAAGGCGGCCTGACCACTGACAACAGGAATTAGCCCATGGCATCCACCATTCATTGCGACATCGTCAGCGCCGAAGCGGAAATTTTTTCCGGTGACGCGAAGATGGTCATCGTTCCGGGTGAGCAGGGCGATCTGGGTATTGCCCCGCGTCACGCCCCGCTGTTGACTCGTCTGCGCCCTGGCCAGGTCCGGGTCATTCGCCCCGATGGCGAGGAAGAGTTCTACTACATATCCGGCGGCATGCTCGAAATCCAGCCGCACCTGGTGTCGGTGCTGTCCGATACCGCCCAGCGGGCCGGTGATCTGGATGAGGCGGCGGCAGTCAAGGCCAAGGAAGAGGCTGAAAAAGCCTTGGCTGATCGGTCAGCCGGCATGGAAGTGGCTCAGGCCCAGGCCCAGCTTGCCCAGGCAATGGCCCAGCTTGCCGCCCTCGAGCGCTTTCGCAAGCAGGTCAAGCGCTAGTTCAGCTCCCGGACGAAAGACGGTACTTGTTGAAACCCGGCCTCCTGGCCGGGTTTTTTCGTGTCGGGTCTTGTAACTGATATTGATCCAGCCCCCTCAGATCGTTCTTCCTGCAGGTTTCTTCATGAACTTCCGCACATCTCGATCAGTCTATTGGTCGTGAACAGAATTCAGGCGTCGGTCTGACCGTCGTAAACGATGACGGGTCTGATGCTGGAAGGGTGTCGCAGGCTTATCACGCGAAGGCGTGGGCCATGCCGCTCGCGCCTCGCGATAGATCGGATCATCCGGAAACACGGCAATTGGTTCGGAATGATTCGTCTCTCTGGTTCAATGAAGGGAATTTGCCAGTAAATCTGTTACGCTTGGAAAAAAAGGAGGACTGCATGATGAGACGCTTCGGGGTTGTTCTTGTCGTGGTTTCAGTAGTGACGGCTTTGCTCGTGGCCTGTGCGTCGGATGAGCTGCCTGATAATGAGCGATTGATTGATGCCTTTGCCGATGGGCGCACCGGCATCTGGCTGAACGGCCATGGAACCGTGGTGCAGGCTTTCAGCCCAAGCGGAGGCAGTCAGCGCTTCCTGGTGAGGATTCAGGAAAATTTTTCGGTAATGGTTCGGCATAACATCGGCGACAGCGGTCCCGTGCCGGCGGAGCGAGGTGACATGCTCCAGTTCCAGGGCCGCTACGAATTTCACGGTGGTGGCGGCGATATCTTGCTGACCCATGCCGACCCGGCACAACCGGGTGGTGGCGGTTGGATTATCCACAACGGCCAACGCTACGATTGAATTCCCGCCCCCGGCATCCCGCTGGGGGCGGGTCACTGACTAGTCGCTGAAAAATTCTGGTTCGGCACCTTCGATGTGCCCGATGCTGGCCGATTCATGAACCCTGAGGGTGACCGGGCGTTCAATAATCAGGCTGCCTTCGATGACCGTACCGACACCGATTTCCACAAGCGATGGCTCGTCCCTGCCCGGTCGACCAGATGCCCTCACTGTGACGTCGCCCCGAACATGCGTCCCCTCCAGCAGCGACAGCCGGCCAGCACCAATTTCTACTTCGCCGACAGTCGAGCCGACCACCTCAAGAGCGCCATTGCCTGTCGAAACCTTGCCGTCGACCCTGCTCCCCGAGGCAATCCCGAGCATGCCATTTCGCGTTGAGACAGTGCCGCTGACCTGAACTGACTCGGCCAATTGCAAACGGCCGTTGATCGTGGACACGTCGCCGTCAATGATTGAATTCGGTCCGATATCCAGAGCCCCGTTGGTTGTCGCGACTGCGCCGGAGCGTACGCCCGAGCCGAGCTGGATTCGACCATTGACGGATTTGACCGAACCCAGTGCCACCTCATTGCCAATATGGATGGCCCCGTTGACATTGTTGACATCGCCATTGATTCGGCTGCTTTGTCCAATCCGAATTGCACCGTTGACCGAGCTCAGATCCCGGTCGATGGTGGAATCGGGCTCGATCTGGATGGGTTGATTGATGCCGCCACAGCCGGCAACCAAGAACGCCAACATGGCAGTAACGATCCAGCTTCGCATAATGAATCTCCCTGACTAAAGGTTTCCCGCCCCGGAAACCCATGGTTTCGGGCGATCGTCGCGTTTCCGCAGCAGATGGGTCCCGAACCTGACGGGTCTCACAGGATCGTCGTTTGAGTCTTGCTTGACCAGTTTAGAACCAATCCGGTTCCCGGCCAAATATCCCTGCCGGGCCCTTTCCAGGGACGCCACAGCCGAATAGAGGGAGACCCGGGGGATGGCTTGGCAAGATAACTGACAGTCGTACCCGCCACCTGCCTGGCTATTGATGAACTCGTGAGGGACGTGCGTAGAATCATGAGTTGTCCGGGCTGGGGGAGGCACTCCATCGCTATCGGCCCTCTGCTGCTCAGAGCTTACCCAGCGCGGTGAAGTCGAATAACGACCGGTCACACAACTGCGAAGGCGCGATATTCCCCAGGCCACGGAAGATATTCTCCGTACGACCGGGCTGTTGACGCTCCCACGCGGCCAGCATTGCCTTGATGTTTTGCCGCTCGAGTTTTGGTTGGCTTCCGCAGAGATTACAGGGAATGATGGGATACCCTCGCACTGACGACAGCCGTGCAAGATCCTTCTCACGGCAGTAAGACAGGGGGCGAATCACCACATGCTGGCCATTATCGCTGAGTAGTTTGGGCGGCATGGCTTTAAGCGACGCACCATGGAACAGGTTGAGGAAGAAAGTCTCAACGATATCGTCCATGTGGTGGCCGAGGGCAATCTTGGTCATTCCATGCTTTCGGGCAAACTCATACAAGGTGCCACGGCGAAGGCGTGAGCAAAGCCCGCAGGTTGTCTTGCCCTCGGGGATGATCCGCTTCACTACCGAATAGGTGTCTTTCTCGATGACGTGCCACGGAACACCAAGCCCCTCCAGGAATTCGGGAAGCACATGGGCGGGGAAGCCGGGTTGTTTTTGGTCGAGGTTGACCGCAATGAGCTCGAAGTCGACCGGGGCGGATCGTTTCAGGCTGAGCAGCAGATCGAGCATGGCGTAGGAGTCTTTGCCGCCGGATAGGCAAACCATGATTCGATCGCCCTCGTTGATCATGTCATAGTCCATTACGGCCCGGCCGACCTGGCGGCGAAGACGTTTGATCAATTTGTCGGTGTTATATTTCTGTTTGCGCGCATCGCCCCGAGGGGCGTCAGTCAGGCGCAAGGGTATTGGCTGCCCGCCCATGTCGAATCCAGATCCTTCATCCTCACCAGGAGCCATTTTAACCATGTCGACCGCAGACGCGGACATTGAGGAAAAGCTGGCCCGGTTACGCGAAGAGCATCGTGACCTGGACGACGCCATCACCGTGATGAGTGATGATCCGGCTACCGACCAGCTCAAGCTCACGCGCATGAAAAAGCGCAAGCTCCGGCTGAAAGACCAAATTGCCTATTGGGAATCCCACCTTATCCCTGATCTCGGCGCCTGATTGGCGAACCGTCAGGCGGCTGAATCACTCTCCAGTTCCAGGACTTCGGGTGCGGTCTGGATGATGGTGTGACGCACTTCCTTGCCGAGAATCAAGCGGGCGTCGCGGGCAAACTGTTCCAGCCGGTTGTCGAAGGTCAGACAACCGTTCTCGTCACGACCCAGTATCCCGCTTGCGGTCAGCGAATCAATGAATTGACGAAAGAGCGTTCGGTCATAGAATTCTGGTGCCTCGAACTCGTGGAGTATCGAGATTCTCTGCGCACAAAGGATGCAGAGCTGTTCGAGTTGACCCCGCGACATGAGCCCTGAGCCGTTCTTGACCAGAACGGATACCGTGATGAAATAGCGCTCGAAGGTCTGGATCAGGCTATGCGCCAGGAGACGCAGGTAATAGGTTTGATCGCTGCCGCCCGGATTCCGTTGCAGTCGCTCACCGCTGCGTTTGAGCAGGCCCTGCTCGTTCAGGCATTCGATGCAACTGGCTACCGCGTCGGGTACATCGGTTTCAGACCAACCCAGGAAAAGCTCCCGTTTCAGGAACGGGTAAACCAGGGTCGACAGACTATGAATGCGGGCCTCGCGAACCGTCTGGCTGTTCAGGAAGCAACTCGCAATCCATGAGGGCAGGGCCAGCAGGTGTGCGATGTTGTTTCGGAAGTAGGTCAGTAATACCGCCGAGGTCGGATCCGTCCGAATGATGGTTCCCAGTTGGTGAGGCTGGCGCTCGATGATCTTGAGTTCCAGCCCGTAATCGACGATTTCCTGGGCCGATTTTTCGGTCACCGTGATCAGTGGGTTGCTGCGAGTCTGAAGAATGATGGTGCGCAGCAAGTCAATCATCTGCAGCAGGTCGTCTTCATCCAGCGCGTGCTTGCGACTGGCCAGCAAAGCGCTTGCCAGCAGATTAATCGGGTTGACGTGCGCACAGCCGTTGATGTTGACCAGAATCTGATCGGCCAGGTCATCAACCAGGCCGGGCAGCCACTTGGGTTTGCTGTCCACGTCCAGCGTTTCCTCGGACCAGGCCGGATGGTGCTTGTCGAGAAGATCGTTCAACATTACTGGCTTGCCGAAACTCACGGCAACCTCGCCGTAATTCTTGCGCAGGATGTTGACGACGTTGCGAAGGTCTGACAAGGACTCTGGTTTCTTCTGATGGCCCGACAGCTCGTGAATGTAAGCATTGCCTTCGGCCAGCCGCTCGTAGCCGATATAGACCGGCTGGAACATCACCGGCCGGTTGCGGTACCGCAGGAAAGCCCGCACGGTGATCGACAGCATGCCGGCCCGAGGGGGCAGCAGCCGCCCCGTGCGCGAGCGCGTACCTTCGATGAAATACTCCAGCGCCACGCCGCGGCTGAGGATCAGCGAGACGTACTGGTTGAATACCGCCGCATACAAAGGCTGAGAGCGGAACGATCGCCGCAGGAAGAACGCACCGCCGCGTCGCAGGATCGACCCAACCACCGGCATGTTGAGATTGATGCCGGCAGCAATGTGTGGCGGCACGAACCCGCGGTGATAAAGCAGGTAGGACAGCAAAAGGTAGTCAATGTGACTGCGATGGCACGGGACATAGACAATTTCATGCCCGGCAGAGGCATCGCGAAAGCGACTGAAGTGGAAGACCTGCACGCCACGGTAAATCCGGTTCCAGAACCAGGTCAGCAGTAGATCCAGCACCCGCACGGCGGTATAGGAATAGTCGGCGGCAATTTCTCGGGCGTAGCTGCGTGCCTGTCTTTCGGCCTTGTCGAGGCTGATCTTGTCGCGGCGGCTCTTGGCCGCGATGGCCTGCTGCACCTCGTCGGTGCGTATCAACCTTTCGACGAGGGTTCGTCGGTGCGAGCGGTCCGGCCCGATTGCTGCGGTTCGAACCCGCTTGAAGTGGACGCGCAAGACGCGGCTGAGGCGGCCAAGCGATTGCTCATCACTGTCGGTCTGTTCCAACAACCGAGGCAGGTCCAGGGGTGGAGCGAACTGCACCATGGTCGCTCGACCGTTGACCAGTGTCGACAACAAGCGCCGGAAGCGCCCGCCAACGTTCCAGTTTTCGGAGAAAAGGATCTTGAACAGGCTGTCTTCGTTGTCAGGGGCACGACCAATCAGCACCGTAACGGGGACAATCTGCAGATCGCTGCCGGCATGGATGGCGCCGGCATCAACCAGGCGCGCCAGCATTTTCGAATGCCGACGGGCCTGCTGGCGCGAGAACAGCCAGCCTGACGAGCGGCGGTTGGCGCCATAGCTGCGTGGTAACCAGACATCCTCTCGCTCGAACACCCGGTCCGGGCGCGGCCAGCCATTGATTGCACAAATGCGATCAAGGATCAGCAGTGAGGTCAGCGCATAGTTATCGAGGACGTAGAAGACCGGCCGTTCGGGGTCAAGCTGCAGTTCATCCAGCTCTTCCGGCAGAACGGTGGTGCGTACCCAAAGATGCAACAGCCAGCCGAGTAGTTGCAGCCAGCGTCGGCGGGCCTTGAAATACAGCCGCCTTGGCATCGACGTCTCAGGCATGGTGGCGTCCGCACGGAATCAAACTGCATTCTACCATTCGGCCAACGGCTAAAAAAACCGGGCTCAACCCAAGATGGCTGGCCCGGCAAGCGTTTTGTTGTCATTGTTGATTGTTGACTTTGGGCAACATCCGCGTGGAAAGCCCGAACAAATAATAGCTTGGCGAGGCAACCTTATCAAGCGATTTATATAAGGCCTGTAACTAATTGAAATAGTTATCTATATCTGTCTGGATGGCCTCGGCTGCTGCCCGCGGCGACGCGGCATCACGAATCGGTCGGCCCACCACGATGTAGTCGGCACCCGCGGCAAAGGCCTCGCCGGCCGACAAGGTGCGTTTCTGTTCATCGGTATTGTCGACCGGTCGGATACCCGGGCAAATCACCGTCAGGGCCGGGTTGACCGCCTGGCGAAGGGCAGCCGCCTCCAGGCCGGATGAGATCACCCCGGCGCAGCCCAGGGCCAGCGCGCGCTTTGCGCGCGACAGCACCAGTGCTTCCACGTCGCAGTCAAAGCCCAGGTCGTCCAGGTCGCCCCGGTCCAGGCTGGTCAGCGCGGTCACCGCCAGAATGCCCATCTTGCCGCGCGCGGCCACGGCCGCTTCAAGCATGCTGTCATTACCGTGCACGGTGAGGAAATCGACGTCATGGCGGGCCAGTTGGGCCACTGCCCGTCCGACCGTGGGCGGAATGTCGAACAGCTTCAGGTCGGCAAAAATGCGCTTGCCCTGGGCCTTGAGCTCGGCAGCCAGTTCGAAGTAGTGGCCACTCAGGAAAAACTCCAGTCCCAGCTTGTAGAACTGGACGCTGTCGCCGAGTTCCTTGACCAGCCCGCGGGCCTGGTCGAGGTGGGGTACGTCAAGGGCGAAAATCAGGCGTTCGCGGTTGGGGATGGTCTTGTGCCAGGCGGCATCGTGCTTGCTCATGGGGTTCCTTGTCAGCGAATGATTTCCAGGGTGGCGTAACCCAGAACCAGCCATTTCGGGCCGGCGTCTTCAAAGTTGATCTGAATGCGAGCGTTCTCGCCCTGGCCCTCGATGGTAACGACCATGCCCAAACCAAAGCGCGGGTGCCGGACCTGCGAGCCCAGCCTGAGGCCACCCGTCTCCGAGCCGGGTCCGCTGCGTCCGGCGGGGCGTGCCGGCGCTGTTTTCAGGCCGGGCCGCAGGTGCTCCGTCAGCTCGGCCGGGATTTCATTGAGAAAGCGCGAGGGGCGGGAGAAATTGGTCTGACCATGCGTCATGCGTGATTCCGCGTGGCTGATTACCAGGCGCTGCATGGCCCGGGTCATGCCGACGTAGCAAAGCCGGCGTTCTTCGGCCAGGCGCGACGGGTCTTCGATGGATTTCTGGTGGGGGAAAAGCCCTTCCTCCATGCCGCCCAGAAACACCAGCGGGAATTCCAGCCCCTTGGCCGAGTGCAATGTCATCAGCTGCACGCAGTCTTCCCAGCGCTCGGCCTGGTGCTCGCCGGCTTCCAGGGCCGCCTGGGCCAGGAAGGAAGCCATCGGGCTCAAGCCGGCTTGCTCGTCTTCGAAAGGCTGGCCAAAGCCATCGGCCGCACGAACCAGTTCGGCCAGGTTCTCCTCGCGCGCCTCCGCCCGGTCGGCCGGTTCCCGGCTCTGGTACCAGGCGACCAGCTCCGAGCGCTTGACCACGGCCTGCATCACCTGGCCCAGCGACTGATCGGCCAGGTCGCGCGAGAGCTCACCGACCAGGGCGAGGAAACCGCTCACTGCGTTGCCGGCACGGGCCGTGAAACCCTGTCGCTCGACCAGGTCGACGGCGGTCTGGTAGAGCGACTGGCTGGTGCTGCGAGCCTGGTCGCGAATCATGGCCACGGTGCGCTCACCGATGCCACGGGCCGGCACGTTGATCACCCGCTCGAAGGCGGTATCGTCATGCGGGTTGTGGACCAGCCGCAAGTAGGCCATGGCGTCCTTCACTTCAGCGCGCTCGAAAAAGCGCAGGCCGCCGTAAACCCGGTAGGGAATGTCTTCCCGCAGCAGCGCCTGCTCGAACAGCCTTGACTGGGCGTTGGAGCGATACAGAACGGCCACGTCCGAGGCCTTGCCGCCCTGCTCGATCCAGTCCTGGATGCGGGCAATCACAAAATCAGCTTCTTCCTCGGCGTTATAGGCGGTAAACACCTGGATGGCTTCGCCGCGTTCGCCCTCGGTCCACAGGTTCTTGCCCATGCGTTCAGCATTGTGGTCAATCACCCGGTTGGCCGCTTCCAGGATGGTTGCCGTCGAGCGGTAGTTCTGCTCCAGGCGAATCATCTCGGGCGAATAGTCGCGGCTGAAATGGGCCACGTTTTCCACCCGGGCGCCGCGCCAGCCGTAAATGGACTGGTCGTCGTCGCCGACCACGAACAGGCTGTTGCGGTTGCCGGCCAGCAGTCGCACCAGGGCGTACTGCAGGGTGTTGGTGTCCTGGAATTCATCGATCAGGATGTGGCTGAAACGGGCCTGGTAGTGGGCTCGGCGGGCGTCGTTGTCGCGCAGCAGCTCCAGGGCGCGCAGCATCAACTCGGCAAAGTCGACCAGGCCGGCGCGCTCGCAGTAATCCTGGTACTGGCGGTAGATCTCAATCTGGCGAGCCTGGAAGCTGTAATCGACCGAGTCGATCTGGCTGGGTCGTCGGCCCTCATCCTTGTGGCTGTTGATGAAACCCTGAACCTGGCGCGGCGGGAACTCGCCCTCATCCAGCCCCATCTCGCGAATCACCCGGCGAATCAGCCGATACTGGTCGTCCGAATCCAGAATCTGGAAGGTTTCGGGCAGGCCGGCCTCGCTGGCGTGCATGCGAAGCAAGCGGTGGCAGATGCCGTGAAAGGTGCCAATCCACAGGCCGTCGGGCCGCAGTTGCAGCAGCTCGGCCACCCGTCCGCGCATTTCACCGGCAGCCTTGTTGGTGAAGGTCACCGCCAGCAGGCCCATCGGTGAAACATGATGAACGCGAATCAGCCAGGCAATGCGGTGGACCAGTACCCGGGTCTTGCCCGAGCCGGCCCCGGCCAGAACCAGCACGTGGCCGTCATCAGTGGCGGTGACCGCCTGGCGCTGAGCGTCGTTCAGCTCATCGAGCAGAAAACTAACGTCCAATGGCCCGGCCACCAATGTCGTTGCGGAAGAAGGCCTCGTCGAAGTCGATCGCGCTCACGCCCTTCAGCGCGGCGGCCTGGGCGTCGGCCACGGTCAGCCCCAATGCGGTGACACACAGCACCCGCCCGCCACTGGTCACCACCTGGCCGTTCTCATCCAGCGTCGTGCCGGCATGGAACACCTTGACGGCATCGCCAAGGTCGGCATCCAGGCCGCGAATCGGCAGGCCCTTGGCGTAGGCCTCCGGATAGCCGCCGGCCGCCATGACCACGCCCAGGGCGAAGCGTTCGTCCCAGACCAGTTCAACGGCATCAAGCCGACCGGCGAGTGTCTCGTTCAGCACCGCCACCAGGTCGGATTTCAGGCGGAACAGAATGGGTTGGGTTTCAGGGTCGCCGAAACGCGCGTTGTATTCGAGTACTTTCGGCCCGCTATCGGTGAGCATGATGCCGGCGTACAGGAAGCCGGTAAACGGCTGGCCGTCGGCCACCATGCCGGCCAGCGTGGGACGGATTACCTCGTCCATGATGCGCTGGTACTGGTCACCGTCGACCACCGGTGCTGGCGAATACGCGCCCATGCCGCCGGTGTTCGGGCCCTGGTCGCCCGCATCGCGTCGCTTGTGATCCTAGCTGGTGGCCAGCGGCAGTACCTTCTCGCCATCGGCAATGACGATGAAGCTGGCTTCTTCGCCAAGCAGGAACTCTTCGATGACCACGCGGTGTCCTGCCTCGCCGAAGGCCTGGCCTGAGAGCATGTCGCGAAGGGTGGCTTCGGCCTGCTCGGCGGTGTCGGCAATTACCACGCCCTTGCCGGCGGCCAGGCCATCGGCCTTGAGGACCACCGGCAAGTCCATCTTCTCAAGCGCGGCCAGCCCGGCCTCCACATCGCTGACCACGGCATAGGCTGCCGTGGGGATCGCGTGGCGAGCCATGAAGTCCTTGGCAAAGGCCTTGGAGGCTTCGAGCTGGGCGGCCGCCTGGGTGGGTCCGAAACAGTTCAGGCCGGCAGCGCGGAAGCGATCCACCACGCCGGCAGCCAGCGGCGCTTCCGGCCCCACGATGGTCAGGCCGATATTCTCCTTGCGGGTCAGCGCCAGCAGGGCGTCGATGGCCTCGGCGGCCACGGCCACATTGCGCACCTTGGGTTCATGGGCAGTGCCGGCATTGCCCGGCGCCACCAGCACCTCGTCAACCATCGGCGACTGCGCGGCTTTCCAGGCCAGCGCATGTTCGCGGCCACCGCCGCCAATCACAAGAACTTTCATTCAGGGCAAGGTCTTTTGGTCAGAAGGATTCATTGTACCAACCCCGTCTCCCCTCTTCCTTCTTCCCTCTTCCTGCACTAGTGCTTGAAATGCCGCTTCCCGGTCAGCACCATGGCGATGTCATGGGCATCGCAGGCGGCAATCACTTCCTTGTCGCGCATCGAGCCGCCCGGCTGGATCACCGCGCGGATGCCCTGTTCGGCGGCCGTTTCGATGCTGTCGGCAAATGGAAAGAAGGCGTCGGAGGCCATCACCGCGCCGTCCATGCTCATGCCGACATCGGCGGCCTTCAGGGCGCCGATGCGGGCCGAATCAATCCGGCTCATCTGGCCGGCCCCGATGCCGATGGTGGCCAGGTTGCGGGCGTAGACAATGGCATTGGAGCGCACGCAAGCCACCACGCCCCAGGCAAATCGCAGATCGGCCAGTTCGGTCTCACTGGGTGCGCGCTGGGTGACGACTTCAAGGGCCACGGCTGAGGCATCGATCCGGTCGCGTTCCTGGACCAGCCAGCCGCCATCAATGGCGCGTAGTTCAACGCCAGGTGGTTGGCTGCCCTCGGGGCTGATCAGGCGCAGGTTTGGCTTGGCGGCCAAGGCCTCCAGTGCGGCTGGTTCAAAGGCAGGCGCCAGGATGACTTCAAGAAACCGCTGGCTCAGCACACGGGCCAGTTCCCCGTCAACCGGCGTGTTGAAGGCAACAATGCCGCCGAAAGCCGAGGTCGGGTCGCAGGCCAGTGCCTTCTCCCAGGCCTCCAGCGCGGTTTCGCCCGAGGCCGCACCGCAGGGGTTGGTGTGCTTGATGATGGCGCAAGCCGGCCGTTCACCGAGTTGGGCGACCGCTGACCAGGCGGCGTCGGCATCCAGCAGGTTGTTGTAGGACAGCGCCTTGCCCTGGAGGGGTTCGGTGCCCGCCAGGCCCCGGGCCGGGCTGTTGCGCAGCCGGTAGACGGCGGCGGCCTGGTGCGGGTTTTCGCCGTAGCGAAGCGCGGTTTCGCGGTCCAGGCTCAGGTTGAATACGCCCGGCATGGCGGCCTGATCGGTCTGGGCCGACAAATACTGGCTGATCTGGCCGTCATAGGCGGCCGTATGGGCAAAGGCCTTGACGGCCAGGCGACGCCGGCTGGCCGCATCCGGCAGTTCGGGCAGCCCGTTGACCACTCCGGCATAGTCGGAGGGGTCACACAGCACGCAAACATCCGCATGGTTCTTGGCCGCCGCCCGGATCATCGCCGGTCCGCCGATATCGATTTGCTCGATCGCCTCGTCCAGCGTGCAGTCGGGTCGGGCGATGGTGGCGGCAAAGGGGTAAAGGTTGACCACCACCAGATCGATTGGCCCAATGCCGTTGGCCTCCATGATGGCCTCGTCCTGACCGCGTCGTCCGAGGATGCCGCCATGAATGGTCGGGTGCAGGGTCTTGACTCGCCCGCCCATGATCTCGGGAAAGCCGGTGTGATCCGACACCTCGGTGACGGCGATACCGGCCTGGGGGAGCGTTTTGGCGGTGCCGCCGGTGGAAAGAATTTGCCAGCCCTGCTCGGCCAGCGCCTGGCCCAGGTTGACCAGGCCGGTCTTGTCGGAAACGCTGAGCAGGGCCCGGCGGGTTTTTTGTGCGGTCATGTTGGTGGTACGCGTTGGTTTTGGATTTAGAGCTGGTAGCGCTTGATTCGGCTGCGCAGGGTGGCGCGCGTGATGCCCAGCAGCTCGGCCGCCTGCGACTGGTTGCCGCCGGTATGCTCAAGAACGGCCTGAATCATCGGTCGTTCCACTTCGCTGAGGATGACCTGGAACAGGTTGTCGGGGGGCGTGTTGCCCATGTCCTCAAGAAATTGCTTGACCACCCGGCCAACGAAGGTGTTGAGGCAGGGTGACTGGGCCTGGCCGGCCTGGCTCGAAGCAGTGTCATGGGGCGTTTTGTCCGAGCAGTCCAAGAGCGCGACCTGTGCTGAAGGGACGGTAGAAGATAGCACAGGCTTGAGGGGCTTCTGGATAATTATGCTCGTCCTTGCCGGGCATAATCGGAAAAAGAACCCTCAATCGTTCAACGAAAGGCCAGTTCAAATCCGGCCGGCTCTGAACCGCCAATAACGATTTCGACGATGACCGGCGTCAGTACGCCCGGCTGGATGCCGCGCTCGAGATCCTGGCCGGCAGACAGATACTCGGACGGTTGCAGTTGCCGGGCGCCAAGTATCTGCTGGCTGGCATCGAAGAGTCGTACTTCCAGGATCGGCCAGGCAACGGCCTGTGACTCGAGGTTGTTGAGCATGATGCTCAGCACCATTGCATCTTCCAGGCTGGGATGACGATGCAGGTCCCTGGACAGGATCTGAAGCGCGTCCGCAGCATCGGCAGCGCTGATCATCTCGCCGCCATGGCCGATGGTGTGCAACCAGGATTGATCGTCTTTCCACAGGCCGAAAAGCTGCCAGGCCAGCACGCTGCCCAATGCCACAACGGTCAGCGCCCAGGCGGCCCGCCGTCGATCGTTTCCGCTGCTTATCGTTGCCTCGGGGTCGGTCTGGCTATCCGGAAACAGCAATGGTGGAAGCCCGGTTTCATCGTCAGTCCGTGGATGTCCCGATTCGATCCCCGGCAAATGCGGTTGCACGATGTCGTGTCGCTGCAGCAGTGGCAGTTCACCGCTGGGTTCAATGGGCCTGGTCTCGCTACTGGGAAATGTGTCGAACAGGTGGGCGAATGAATTGAAGATGCGTCCACACTCACCACAGCGCACCTTGCCCTGGGCTGCTGCGAGCTGATGGGCGGTCAGCTCGAAGGCCGTCTGGCAAGCGGGACAGCGCGTATGCATTCAGCCGTCACTTCGAGCCCGGATTGCCTGGAAGCGGGCCAGATCGGCGGCAAAACGGGCGCGAGTCTGAAGTTCCTGTTCGTCCAGCTCTGCGAGCTGACTACGCAGTCGGCGGGACTCGTTGCGAGCCTCTTCGATCGACTGGTTGAGTTGGGCCGGAACGGTCTGGCCTTCCCGGTTCAGATTGGCCGCCCGCGAAACCAGGTTTTCGAAGCGCCGGGTTTGTTCTTCCAAAGCGGCTTGCAGGGTGCTTCGACGCCGATCAAGCGTGGCAATCTGCTGATTCAATGCCGACTCGATGTCCGCTTCGCTGGCGTAGGCCGAGAGCAGTTGCTGGTCACGGCGGTTCTGGCGGGCCTGCTCCGCCGCCTCCTCGGCCTCGCGAGCCATGCGGGCATCGCGTTCGGCTATTTCTTCGGGTGTCAGTGCACGCTCGACGCGCTCGACGACGCGACCGTCTCGGCCGAGACGGTCGAAGCCGCGATGAGCGTGTTCGGACGGCACCGCATGACCGTAATGCACTTCGCCGTTCTCATCGACCCAGCGGTAGACAGTCTGGGCCTGCGCCAGCGAAATCCAGGCGGAGAGTGCAGCCAGCAGAATCAGCCTGCTGATGTGGAATCGGGAACGCTCAGACACCGTATTGATCTCGATAATGGCGAATCGCCTCAAGCTGGTCGCCGAGCAGGGGATTTTCCGATTGGCTCGGCAACCGCTGGTCAAGCCAGTCGATCAGGTCCGACAGGCTGGAAACATTGATGACCGCCAGGCCGCTGGCGCGAACGGCGTCGACCGCCGAACGCTGGTCCTGACCCTTTTCCTGCCGGTCGAGCGCAATGGCAACACCAGCGGCAGTGGCGCCCTGTGCCTCGATCAACTCACACGAGGCGCGCACCGAGGTGCCGGCGGAAATCACGTCATCGATAATCAGGATTCGGCCGCTGAGCGGCGCGCCGACGATGATGCCGCCCTCGCCATGGTCCTTGGCTTCCTTGCGGTCGAACGAATACGGCACGTTGCGGTTGAAGTCGCGCTGCAGGCTGATGGCCACGGCGGTTGCCAGGGGAATGCCTTTGTAGGCCGGTCCGAAAAGGCCGTCGAATTCGACACCGCTGGCCATGATGCAGGCGGCGTAGCAGCGCGCCAGCCGGTCAATGCCGGCACCATCGTTGAACTGGCCTGCATTGAAGAAGTACGGGCTGACTCGCCCCGATTTAAGGGTGAACTCGCCAAAGCGCAGGGCACCGTATTCCAGCGCCAGTTCGAGAAAGTCGTCACTCCAGGCCTTGGGCATGGTGCTTTGGTTTCCTGCTGTTTGCATCATCGGCACCGTCAATCGGGACGACGGCTGCCCTGAATGTCGAAAATTGCTTACAGTGTAGCGTGAGTGCAAGGGTCGGGGAAATGATCTGATGATGCAGGATCTGACGACATCGAGCGCGCCCGTGTTCCGGGCCGAGGGTCTGACACGCGTCTATCGCATGGGTGAGGTCACGATCCATGCCCTGCGCGGGGTGGATCTTTCTCTCACGGCGGGCGAAATGCTGGTCATGCTGGGCGCTTCGGGCTCGGGCAAATCCACCCTGCTCAATATCCTCGGTGGCCTGGACCGGCCGACCAGTGGGCACCTTTACTACCACCAGCGCGACCTGGCGGCGGCATCCGACCGCGAGTTGACCGCCTTCCGCCGCGACCACGTCGGCTTTGTCTTCCAGTTCTACAACATGATTCCCAGCCTGACGGCGCTGGAAAACGTGGCCATCGTCACCGACATCGCCGACAACCCGATGCCGCCCGACGAGGCGCTGGCGCTGGTCGGCCTGGCCGACCGCCGAGACCATTTTCCTTCTCAACTTTCCGGTGGCGAACAGCAGCGCGTGGCGATTGCCCGGGCGATTGCCAAGCAGCCGGCCGTGCTGATGTGCGACGAACCCACCGGCGCACTGGATTCGGCCACCGGCGTGCGCGTGCTTGAAGTGATTGACCGAATCAACCGCGAACTCAAGACCACCACGCTGATCATCACCCACAACCAGGCCCTCGGTCAGATGGCCGACCGGTTGATCCGGCTGAAAGACGGCCAGGTGGACGAGGACCACGCCAACCCTGACCGGCGCGCTCCGGCCGAGATCGAGTGGTAGCCATGTTGACCTTGCACCGCAAGCTGTGGCGCGACCTGGCCGGCATGAAGGGCCAGGTCGCCGCCATTGCCGTGGTCATTGCCGCCGGCGTGATGACGCTGATGATCGCCGTCAGCTCGCTGGACAGCATTCGGCTGTCGAAAGAACGGTTTTACGCCAGCGCTGAATTCGCCGACCTGTTCGTCAGCCTGACCCGCGCGCCGGACCATCTCCAGGCCAGCCTGGCGGCCATTCCCGGCGTGGCCCGCGCCGAAACCCGGGTGGTGGCGCCGTTGCGCCTGGCCGTGGACGGTGACGAGCGGCCAATCCGGGGGCTGATGATTTCGCTGCCCGACGGGCAGCAGCCGCTGCTCAACCGGCTGTCGCTGGTCAGCGGCCGGCTGCCCGACCCGGGCCGGGCCGACGAGGTGGTGGTGAGCGCGCCGTTTGCCGAGGCCCATGGTCTTGAGCCGGGCGATCGCTTTCGCGCCATCATTCGCGGCCGGGAGCAGGCGCTGGTGTTGAGCGGCACGGCGCTGTCGCCGGAATTCGTCTACCAGGTGGCCCCGGGGGATCTGCTGCCGGATTACGAGCGCTTTTCCGTGGTCTGGATGAACCGCCGTGCCCTGGCCAACGCCTTTGCCATGGACGGGGCCTTCAATTCGGCACTGTTCAGCCTGCAGCGCGATGCCGTCGCCGAGTCGGTGATTGACGCCATCGACCAGGTGCTGGCCCGCTACGGCGGGCTGGGCGCGCACGACCGGCACGATGTCATTTCCCATCGCATGTTGTCGGAGGAAATTGCCCAGCTTCGCGTCACGGCCGTGGTGCTGCCGGCCTTGTTTCTCGGGGTTTCGGCCTTTCTGCTCAGCGTGCTGATGGGCCGCATCGTCGCCACCCAGCGCCAGCAGATTGCGGTGATCAAGGCGTTTGGCTACCACGACCACGAACTGGCCCTGCACTATGCCCTGCTGACCTTGCTGATGGTGGCCATCGGCGTGGCACTGGGCGGTGGCCTTGGCTGGTGGGCCAGTGACGCGATGGCCCGGTTGTACGCCGACTACTTCCGTTTCCCGGAAACGGTCACCCAGGTTCAGCCGCGGGTCATTGGTCTGGGCCTGCTGGTCTCGCTGCTGGCCGCCGGCCTGGGTACCTGGCGAGCGGTGGTGGCCGCCGTTCGGCTGGCCCCGGCCGAGGCCATGCGTCCGCCGCCACCGCCGGTGTTCCGTAGCGGCTGGCTGGACCGTTCCCGGCTGGGCCGCTGGCTGGCCCAGACCACGCGCATTGCCCTGCGCAACCTGCTTCGTCATCGCTTGAAAAGTGGCCTGACCGCCCTGGGCATGGGTCTGTCGGGGGCCTTGTTGCTGCTGGGCAGCTACCAGTTCGGGGCGGTGTCGCATGCCATCGACCTGCAGTATCGCCTGGTCATGACCATGGACACCCATGTGCAATTCACCGACCCGACCCCGCTTCGGGTTCGCGAGGAACTGGCCTCGCTGCCGGGTGTGCTGGCCATCGAAACTTATCGCCAGGCCCCGGTCCGCCTGAGCCATGGCCGCCGCCATGAGCGCGCGGCCCTGCTCGGGCTGGAGCCGGACGGCCCGCTGCGCGGCCTGGTCGACCGGCATGAGCAGCCGATTCGCCTGCCCGAGGAGGGCCTGTTCATGACCCGCTTCCTGGCCGACCAGCTTGGACTGCGGGTTGGCGACCGGGTTGGGGTCGAACTGCTCGACGGCGACCAGCGCGAGCTTCAGTTGGCCCTGGCCGGCGTGTTCGACGAACCGTTTGGCGTCAGTGCTTACATGGCACGAGAGGCGCTCAACACCTTGCTGCGCGAGGGCCCGACGGTTAGCGGGGCCTGGCTGCTGACTGATCCGGAACAGCGTGATGCCCTGCAGCGGCGACTGTGGGAGGCACCCCGGGTGGCCGGAATCGGCCTGATCGGCGCCGGCGAAGACGGCATCAGCGACTATCTGGAAGACACCGTGCTGAGCCTGATGGCCATTCTGCTGCTGCTGGCCGGCTCGATTGCCTTTGCCCTGGTTTACAACAACGCCCGGATTGCCTTTGCCGAGCGCATGCGCGAGCTGGCGACCTTGAGGGTGCTCGGCTTTGGCCGCTGGCAGGTCGCCTGGGTGCTGATTGCCGAGGTGGTGGTGCTGACCCTGCTGTCGCTGCCGCTGGCCTTTGCTTTTGGCACCCTGTTTGCCTGGCTGTTGAGCCTGGCGTTTTCCATGGACATGCTGAGAGTGCCGTTTCACGTCACGCCCTTCAGCTATGCCTTTGCCGCCGCCGGGGTGATCCTGGCGGCCAGCCTGTCGGTGCTGATGATTGCCCGGCGGCTGTATCGTTTGGATATGGTTTCCTCGCTCAAGAGCGTGGAGTAGGCCAGTACAAGGCCAACAGTAGGTCAATAGTGCCCACCCGCACCCGGAGATGGACATGAAGAAAAACCGCAAGATCATTCTGCTATTGCTGGCGCTGGGCCTGCTGGCGCTGATTGCCTTAGGGCTTCGCCCGGCACCGGTGCCGGTCAACGTGGTCGAGACCCGGCTGGCGCCGTTCACCGAATGGGTGGGCGAGGAGGGCCGAACCCGGCTGCGTGAAACCTACACCGTCTCGGCCCCGATTGCCGGCTACCTGCAGCGCGTTCGCCCGGAGCCGGGGGATGCCGTGGCGCTGGGCGAGGTGCTGTTTCGGATGGAGCCGCTGCCGGCACCGGCGCTGGACGCGCGCAGCCTGGAACAGGCGCGCGAAAACCTCTCGGCGGCCCGGGCCCGGCAACAGACCGCCCAGGCCAGTTTGGAAACGGTCGAGGCCGATGCCCGCTTTGCCGCCGCCGAATACCAGCGTTATCGCGAGCTGCACGAGCGCGGCCTGGTATCGACCACCGAAATGGAGCGGGCGCGCAACCAGCGCGACCGTCAGCAGGCTGCCCGCCGGGCCGCCGAGCACGCGGTCGAGGTGGCCGGTTTCGAACTGGAGAGTGCCCGTGCCGTGCTCGACATTGCCAGCGGCCAGCGGCCGGATGGCGATCAGCCGGAATTGGCCCTGCGCTCGCCGATTGACGGGCTGGTGCTGCGCCGTCATCGCTGCTGCGAGGGCGCCATTGGCGCCGGCGAGGCGGTGCTTGATGTCGGCAGCCTGGAGGACCTCGAAATCCAGGTTGACCTGCTCTCGGCGGCCGCGGTCCGGGTGAGTCCCGGCATGACGGTTCGCCTGTCAGGCTGGGGTGGCGAGAATGGGCTGACGGGCACCGTGCGCCGGGTCGAGCCGGCCGGCTTTACCCGGGTGTCCGCCTTGGGCGTCGATGAGCAGCGGGTGCCGGTGATCGTCGATATCGATGGCGACCCCGAGCAGTGGCAGGGTCTGGGAATCGGCTTCCGGGTCGAGGCGGAGTTTCAACTCTGGCAATCCGACGAGGCCGTGCAAGTGCCGGCCAGCGCCTTGTTTCGCCACGGCGATGGCTGGGCGGTCTACAGAATCGAACAGGATCGCGCCCGGCTCCAGCCGGTCGAACGGGGTCGCGGCAGCGGCCTGACCGTGCACATCACGGCCGGGCTGGACGCCGGCAGCCAGGTGGTCAACCATCCCGGTGACCGTCTGGAAGACGGTGTTCGCCTGCGCATCGACTCGGTTTCGACGTGGCCACCAGAAGGCTGACATCATCGCCAAGCCAATGGGTACCATAGCGGCTGGCTTTAGCTCTGTCCCGAACCCATGCGCATCATCACCCTGAACGCCAACGGAATTCGCGCCGCCGCCCGCAAGGGGTTTTTCGACTGGTTGCCCCGGCAGCAGGCCGATGTTGTCTGCATCCAGGAAACCAAGGCCCAGGAGGCCCAGCTCACGGCCGATCACTTCTACCCCGAGGGCTATCACTGCTTCTACCACGATGCGGAAAAGAAGGGCTATTCCGGGGTTGCGCTGTATTCCCGGCAGGAACCGGACAAGGTGCACGTTGGCATCGGCTGGGAAGCCTTCGACAGCGAGGGTCGTTGGTTGCAGGCCGACCTGGGAAACTTGAGCGTGATTTCGCTCTACCTGCCGTCGGGTTCGTCCAAGGATGAGCGTCAGCAGTTCAAGTACGAGTGCATGGATTTCCTCAAGCCACGGCTGGAAGCGATGGCCCGCGACGGCCGCGATTACATCATCTGCGGCGATTGGAACATCGCCCACAAGAAAATCGACATCAAGAACTGGCGCGGCAACCTGAAGAATTCCGGCTTCCTGCCGGAAGAACGCGAATGGCTGGACGAACTGTTCGGGCCGGTCGGAATGCACGATGCTTTCCGCCGGATTGATGATCGCCCCGAGCAGTACACCTGGTGGTCCAACCGCGGCCAGGCCTGGGCCAACAATACCGGGTGGCGCATCGACTACCAGGTGGTCAGCAGCGGCCTGGTCGACAAGGTGCGCTCGGCCGAAATCTACAAGGATGAGCGCTTCTCTGACCATGCCCCGTTGATCATCGACTATGCCGACTGAGTCTGGCGAGAAACGCAGCTGGCGCCAGGCCTGGGCGGTCTACACCCGGCCGACCGTCATCCGCATGCTGCTGCTGGGCTTTGCCGCCGGGCTGCCCTTCATGCTGGTCTTTTCCACCCTCACTGCCTGGTTGCGCACGGAAGGGGTGTCGCGTACCGCCATCGGATTTTTCGCCTGGGTGGGCATTACCTATTCGATCAAGGTGCTGTGGGCGCCGGTGGTCGATCGTGTGCGGGTGCCGCTGCTGACCGCCTGGCTGGGCCAGCGGCGGAGCTGGATGCTGGCCGCCCAGCTGACCATCCTGCTTGGCCTGGCCGGCATGGCACTTACCGACCCCTTGAGCCAGCTCACCCAGCTGGCGCTGCTGGCCGTGCTGGTGGCCTTTGCCTCGGCCACCCAGGACATCACCATCGATGCCTTCCGCATCGAGTCCGACGAGGTCCAGTTCCAGGCGGCGCTGGCTGGCACCTACGTGCTGGGTTACCGCCTGGCACTGTTGGCCACCGGTGCCGGCGCGCTGTTCCTGGCCGACCAGGTCGGCTGGACGCTGGCCTATCTGGCAATGGCCGCGCTGATGTTCGTCGGCCTGTTTGCCGTGGCCATCTCGCCGGAGCCGTCGTCACCGGACCGCCTGAACATCGAAAACGAGCCGCTGGTGATGGGCTTTCGTGAGCGCACCCGCCTGCGCGGTCTGCCGGCTGACCTGATCGCCTGGATCCTGGGTGCGGTGGTCGCGCCGTTTGTTGATTTCGTCCGGCGCTTTCGCTGGCTGGCCCTGCCTATTCTGGCGCTGGTTGGCCTGTACAAGGCCAGCGACCTGTCGATGGCCGCCATGGCCAACCCGCTGTACCTGGATGTCGGTTTCACGCTGTCGCAGATCGGTGCCGTCAGTGGCCTGTTCGGCGTGGCCATGACCATCAGCGGCGGTCTGGTCGGCGGCCTGATGGTGGCCCGCTTCGGTTTGATGCCGATGATGCTGGTCGGGGCGATTGGCATTGCCGCCACCAACCTGCTGTTTGCCTGGCTGGCCACCATGCAGCCGGTGATCTGGGCGCTGACCCTGACCATCACCGGCGACAATTTCTTCGTCGGTTTCTCGGCCACGGTATTCATCGCCTGGATGTCGGGCCTGGTCAGCCGGCGCTACACCGCCACCCAGTACGCGCTGTTCAGTTCACTGATGACCCTGCCGGGCAAGTTCCTCGGTGGGCCCTCGGGGTGGATCGTCGACCAGGCCGGCTACGTGTTTTTCTTCTTCTATGCCTCGGCGCTGGGCATTCCGGCGATGCTGCTGGTGATCTACCTGATGAGCCGGCAGCAACAGATTGCCGCGGCCGCGCGCCAGGGTTGAATAGAAATGGCTGGCGGCGAGCGGTGCCGGCTGCTGGCGAGCGCTGGCGCTATCCGGCGGTGTCGAGTTTGCGGGTTCAAGGGAGCCAGGGTGCCAATGAATATCACCGAGGCCATTGAAGGCTATGCGGCTTCGGTTTGGGTCCCGGGCGCCTGAAACGGCTGAAACACCGTGCCCGCCTCCGCGCGCCAGTGCTCGCCAGCAGCCAACACCACTCCCCGCTTCGGGTTTAGAGGAAAGGGCGGGCTTGGCTCCCTGCGATCTCTCAGCCTGCTCGAATCCCCTGGCGCCACCGGATGCTCGGAGCTATCGACGGGAACTAGTGGCCCACTAGTCGCTGTCGCCGTCGCGGCCCAGCAGTAGCTGGGGGTAGTTGCCTGCCAACTCGGCCAGCTGCTGGTCGTTGAGGGTTTCGATCAGCGTGGTCAGCCAGGCGGTCTGGCCGCGCGCGATGCTGGTTCGGGCCGCCTCGATGTCGGCCAGTTGATCCAGGGCAAGCGATCGATCTTCCGCGGTCAGGGCCTGGTTCAGGTTGCGCCGGGCGACCAGCAAGCGGCGGGCGTCCTGCTCGCGCCGGCCGGCTTCGGCCTCGAAAGCGCGGTCCAATTCGGCGGCTTGCTCGCTGCTTAGCGACAGGCTGTCGGCCAGCGACGCATCCCGCCACCATTGACCGTCGGCCAGCAGCTGGCGCTGGCGAACCATGGCCCGTCGCGATTCGGTGGTGCTTTCGGCAACGCGGCGCTCGCGCTCCTCGCGAACCTGCTCGCGCAGGGCATCGCGGTCGGCGGGTGCGGCGGCCTGTTCGGCCGCCACTTGTTCGGGGTCGACGGCTCGGCGCGGCGGGCTGGCCGGCTGGGCCAGCGGGCTGTCGATGCCCTGCTCGCCGGGCGAGCCTGGCTCAGCGTCGGTATGGTCGCCCGAGTCCTGGCAGCCGGTCAGAAACAGGCTGGCGAGCAGCAGTCCGGCCATCGGTAAGCGCTTTGAGAATGAGGCCATGAATCTGTCCTTGATCAGAGCTTGAATGCTTGGAGGCCGGCGGGCCGGGATCGTTCACTGCGGCGGCTGGCAAACCACCCCAAGCAGCACCGCGCCGCGGGCACCGGTAATGCCGGGTGTGGCGACAGGACGGCCGGCCAGTCGTTCGCGAGCCAGCCAGGCGAACAGCGTGGCTTCGACAATATCAGGGTCCAGGCCAAAGTCGCTGGTCGACTGCACGGGGCAACTCAGCCGCCGGCGAATGCGTTCAAGCAGGTCGTGGTTGTGGACGCCGCCGCCGCACACCAGAACCCGGTCGGGCCGGGCGTCATCATCGCTGAGCGCCTGGACCAGGCTGACGGCGCTGAACTCGGCCAGGGTGGCCTGGATGTCCTGCGGCCGTGTGTCGGCCCAGTCAGGCAGGCGCTGGATCAGCCAGTCGAGAGAGAAATACTCGATGCCGGTGCTCTTGGGCGGCGGCAGCGAAAAATACGGATCGGCCAGCAAATGCAGCAGCCAGGACGAATCGACCGTTCCGCTGGCGGCCCAGTCGCCATTGCGGTCAAAGCGCCCCTGGTGATGCCGGCGGTACCAGGCATCGAGAAAGCAGTTGGCCGGGCCGGTGTCGAAGCCGCTGACGGCGCGTTCAGGGTGCAGGCGGGTCAGGTTGGCAATGCCGCCCAGGTTGACGACAAGCCGGTATTCGCTGGAATCGGCCAACAGGGCCTGGTGAATCAGCGGGGCCAGGGGTGCACCCTGGCCGCCGGCGGCCAGATCGGCCCGGCGGAAGTCGGCCACGGTAACGATGCCGGTGTTGGCAGCAATCCGGTGCGGGTCGCCTATCTGCAGGGTATGGGCCGGACGGTCGTTGGGCCCGGCGCGGTGCAGCACGGTCTGGCCGTGCGAGCCAATGGCGCAAATGGCGTCTGGCGTCAGCCCTGCCTGCTGCATCACCGCCAGCGCGGCAGTGGCGAAGGCATCGCCCAGTTCGGCGTCCAGCTGGGCCATGGCCGCGACCGGAAAGGCATCCGGGTCGCGACGCAGGGTATCCAGTGCGCGCAGCATGGGGTCGGAGTACGGCGTGTTCACCTGGGACAGCACCCGGCACTCAGGCTCAAAACGAACAAGGACGGCATCAATGCCGTCCATGCTGGTGCCTGAAATCAGGCCGATGAGGTGATCGGCCACGGTGTCAACCTGCGGTCAGCAACTGGCTTCTTCGCCGTCGCAGTCGGCAACGTCGCGCTGGGCCAGCATGACACCGGTGTCGCCGTCGAGCTGGTCCAGTTTGGCCAGTAGTGGGCGGCCCTGGGCAAGGAACGTTTCCATCAGCTCCGGCGGCAGCGGATCAGCATCCGGCAGGTCCACGGTGCGCGGGTTGCGGTGAGCGCCGTTGACCAGGAATTCGTAGTGCAAGTGGGGTCCGGTGGCCATGCCGGTCATGCCAACGGTGCCGATGGTCTGGCCCTGGCGCACCCGGTCGCCCACGCTTACCCGGCGTTGGTGCAAATGCAGGTAACGCGTGACGATGTTGTTGCCATGCTGGATAAATACGTAGTTGCCATTGGCGTTGTTGTAGGCCGAGCGAATCACGCGGCCGTCGCCTGCGGCCCATACCGGGGTGCCGGTCGGTGCGCCGTAATCGGTACCGTTGTGCGGACGAATCTGTTGCGTGATCGGGTGGAAGCGTCGCGGGTTGAAATTGGACGTTACCCGAGTGAAGTTCAGTGGCGCGCGCAGGAAGGCCTTGCGCATCGGCCGGCCGTCCGGCGCGAAATAGTCGTAGCCGTTACCGGCATCGAATCGCACGGCCTCGAAGGCTTCGCCCTGGTTGACGAAGCGGGCGGCCAGGATCGGGCCGTCGCGCAGGAACTCGCCGTCGCGCCAGATTTCCTCGTACACCAGCGAAAAGCGGTCGCCGGCGCGGATGTCCATGGCGAAGTCGATATCCCAGCCAAAGATGTTGGCCAGGCGCATGGTCATGTTGTCCGACATGCCGGCCGCCTTGGCGGCATTGAACAGCGAGGTGGCGATGACGCCGTTGGCTTCGACCACGCGGCGGTCGAGTGCACGCGACTCGATGCGGGTCGACAGCCCGTTTTCATCATGGTCGACGAACAGCCAGTGTTCTTCGTCGAACTCGGCCCTGAGCGTGGTGAAGCCGAACGTTTCGTCCAATTCGAAGGCGAATTCATCACCCGGGCGGATCCGGGTCAGACGGCGAGTGTGTTCATCGTGATTGACCAGTTGATGCAGCAAGCGCGGGCTGAGACCCTGGTCGCGAAAGATACGTTCCAGCGTCTGGCCGCTGCGCACCTCGACGAGTTTCCAATGGTCACCAACGGTGCTGTCATTGAGCAACTCGTTTTCGGTCGGCACGTCGGTAGCCGCGGCTGCGTCGGCCGCTGGTGCCGGGAACTCGCCGGTTGGCTGTGCCTCGATGATGGGCAGGGGCAGTTCAAGCGTTTCGACGGTTGAAGGTCCGCTGTTATCGCCACCCCCACCGATCAGCGACAGGCCAAGGCCGGTTGCCAGGGCCAGCCCGCCCAAGGTTGCCAGCGCTGGACGCGCGCGCAGGGCGTCGGCGGCCGCGCGGAGGTAACTTTCGGCGGAGAGAGCGAGCGCGGAGCGGCCTTCCCCGGCGATGTTGCGGGACGCTGTTTGCCGGCGGCTGGCCATTGGTCTTCTCGTCATGAGATAAGAATTCGCTGGTAAAAACCCGGTAACATTAACGATTGTCGGGTTGGCAAGTCAATCAAAGCTTGCCGCCAGCCGCCTGCTTTGTCACTCCACTGCCATGGGTTTTCTGTTTTGTCATGATTCATGATCTTGTTCGCGGCGCTGCCGAAGTCATTCAGCCAGATGATCTGGAAAAGCGCCTTGAGGCTGGCAAGCCCCTGCGGGTGAAGGTGGGATTTGACCCGACCGCGCCGGATCTTCACCTTGGTCACACCGTGATCATCAATGCCATGCGGCGTTTCCAGCAAGCAGGTCACAAGGCCATCTTCCTGATTGGTGACTTTACCGGGATGATCGGTGACCCAACGGGCAAAAGTGTGACGCGCAAGCCAATGACCGAAGATGATATCCGCGCCAACGCTGAGACCTATGCCGAGCAGGTGTTCAAGATTCTCGATCGTGATAGAACGGATGTCCGTTTCAATTCCGAATGGTTCGGGCGCATGAGCTCGGCCGATATGATCAATTTGGCGTCTCGGTTCACGGTTGCCCGCATGCTGGAGCGTGACGACTTCGAAAAGCGTTACCGGGGTGGCCAGCCAATTGCCATTCATGAGTTTTTGTACCCGCTGGTTCAGGGCTTCGACTCGGTGGCCCTCAAGGCCGACATCGAGATGGGCGGCACGGATCAGAAGTTTAATCTCCTGGTTGGCCGGCAGTTGCAGTCCCAGAACCAGCAGGCCCCGCAGGTGGTTATCACCTGGCCCCTGCTGGAAGGCACCGACGGCGTTCAGAAGATGTCCAAGTCGCTTGGCAATTACATCGGCATCACCGAGCCGGCAGACGACATGTTCGGCAAATTGATGAGCATCTCGGACGACTTGATGTGGCGCTACTTCGAACTGCTCAGTTTCCGCCCCGGCACTGAGTTGGCGGGGTTGAAGAAAGCCGTCGCTGAGGGCCGCAACCCGCGCGACGTCAAATTCGAGCTGGGTGTCGAGATCGTGGATCGATTCCACGGGGTCGGTGCCGGAGAAAAGGCCAGGGATGCGTTTATTGCCAGGTTCCAGCAGGGCGATCTGCCGGCCGATATCCCGGAAAAGACCCTGCCCGCTTCCGGCGAGGGCCTGGGCGTGGCAGCTGCGCTGACTGCCTCCGGCCTTACGGCATCCAACTCCGAGGCATTCCGCATGATCAAGCAGGGTGCTGTTCGCGTCGACGGGGAGCGGATCAATAATGCCGCACTGACGCTGGCACCCGGCATGACCGCCGTGATTCAGGTAGGCAAGAGGCGCATCGTGAAAATCAGCATCAAGATCGCCTGAGGCGACCTTGATTCAATCAGGCTCGTGAAAAGAGGTCCTTCAATCCAACAATTAAAGGTTCCGTTGGTCTGTCAGCGTTTACTGCGAGCCACGCTTTTCAGCGAAGCGCCATAGACCGCTGCATCCTGAACTATCAGGTTGAATGACCACTTGGGAACCCTAGCCTTTTGGTCCCAGCAGGAACCAGATGATCAAGCCGATCACCGGTGCAAACAGCAAAATCAGGATCCAAAGAACCTTGGCCACTGGGCCGGCGCCGCTTTTGGCAACCTTGATGATGGCCCAAATCACGATGAGTAGCCAGATCAATCCGAAAATGCCTGCCACTTCAAAACCCCTACGCTTTCTCCTCCAATTGAATTTTCATTTGTATGTCGCGTCGACGCACAACGTCGATGGCAGGTGAGCCGATTCCCTGAACTCACTGGCCCCGGGCGCAATCCAACTGCCCGCTTGATAGTATCCTAAAGCCTTGTGCCCTGATGCCCCGAGTTGTGCCATGAGCAAGCCCCGCCACTTTCTGTCCACTGTCGACTGGTCGCGCGATGAGTTGCAATCGCTGCTGGATTCAGCCGCCGAGCTGCGTCGCCAGCCAATCCGCCAGGCGCTTCAAGGCCAGGCCGTGGCCCTGTTGTTCCTCAACCCCTCGCTCAGAACGCGCTCCTCGTTCGAGATTGGCGCCTTTCAGTTGGGCGCCCATGCCGTAGTGTTGGAGCCGGGCAAGGCGGCCTGGGGGATCGAGTTCGAGCCAAAGGTCGTCATGGACGGTGAAGCCGAAGAGCACATCGCCGAGGGGGCCGGCGTGCTGTCGCGCTACTGCTCGGCCATTGGCCTGCGCGCCTTCCCGCTGTTCAAGGACTGGTCGCATGATCGTCAGGATCGGGTGATCAAGGCGCTGGCCGCTCACGCCTCGGTGCCGGTCATCAATATGGAAACCATTGTTCACCCCTGCCAGGAACTGGCCCTGATGCGGACCATCCAGGACCATATCGGCCAGCCCGACGGCAAGAAATTCCTGCTGACCTGGACCTGGCATCCGCGCCCGCTCAATACCGCGGTGGCCAACTCGGCCCTGCTGATTGCCAGCAAGTTCGGCATGAACGTCGAGCTGCTGGTTCCCGACAATGCCTATCTGCTCGACGAGCAATTCATGGACGCGGCCTACGAGCAGGTGGAGCAGTCGGGCAGTTCATTGGAAATCACCCGCGATATTGAATCGGCCTACCGCGGCGCCGACTTTGTCTATGCCAAGAGCTGGGGTGCCCTGCCGTTTTACGGTCGACCGGAGGAAGAGGCGAAGCTGCGCGAGCCCTATCGCCACTTCATGGTCGATGGCGCCAAGATGGCCCTGACCAACCAGGCGCGTTTCAGTCACTGCCTGCCGCTGCGGCGCAACATCAAGGCCACTGATGAAGTGATGGACGCCGATTACTGCGTGGCCCTGGACGAAGCCGAAAACCGCCTGCACGTCCAGAAAGCCCTGATGCTCGAACTGATGGGGAAAGGTGAAAGGTAAAAAAGGTGAAAGGGAAAAGCGCCTATTCCTTTCCCGTCTTCCGCCTCACGTCTCCCCGTCTTCATTCAAGGATTTTTCAATGACCGACCAAAAAGCCATCGTTCTCGCCTTTTCCGGCGGACTCGACACCAGTTACTGCGTGCTGGCCCTGAAGGAACAGGGTTATGAGGTACATACGGCCTTTGTCGATACCGGCGGTATCAGCAGTGAGCAGAAGGCCTGGATTGCCGAGCGAGCCCGGGCCCTGGGCGCGGCCAGGCATCACGAGCTGGACGCTGCCCAGCCGCTGTGGGACCAGTTTGTCGTGCCGCTGCTGTGGTCGGGCGCGCGGATGCTCGAGCAGTACCCGATGCTGTGTTCCGACCGCTACGTGATTGTCCAGCAGTGCCTGAAATTGGCCGACGAGCTGGGCACGAAGCACTTTGCCCACGGTTGCACCGGCATGGGCAACGACCAGCTGCGTTTTGACCAGTCGGTGCGCTCGCTGGGCGATTATGTGATCCACGCACCGATTCGCGAACTGCAGCGCGAGACCAGCAATGTGCGTGCGCATGAACTGGAACTGATGGCCAAGGCCGGTATCGAGGTGCCGACCTCCAACAGTTGCTATTCGATCAACGAAAACCTGCTGGGCGTGACGTTGTCGGGCCAGGAGATCGACGAGTTCGGCGTGCCAGGCGACGACACCCACGTCTGGTGTCGACCGCGCGCCGAATGGCCGGCCCAGCGTCTGGAACTGACGCTTGGTTTCGAAGCCGGGCGGGCGGTCAGCCTGGATGGCGAACCAATGGATGGCCCGGCGCTGCTGGCCGAGTTGAATCATCGGCTGGGTGCCTACGGCGTGGGCCGCCACGTCTACACCGGTGATGTATCGATTGGCCTCAAGGGTCGTATCGTGTTTGAGTGCCCCGGCGTGGACGGCCTGATGATTGCCCAGCGCGCCCTGCGCGAAGCGGTCAACACCCGCTTGCAGAACCAGTTCCAGCAAACCCTGGCCAACCGCTGGGCGGAACTGGTCTATACCGGCTTCTTCTTCGAGCCGCACAAGGCCGATCTGGAAGCCTGCTTCGAAAGTGCCAACCGATTTGTCACCGGCGTGGTGCGTCTGGCCACCGATGGCGGCTCGGTGCTGCCGGTGGCCGTGGGTTCACGCTACCTGCTGCAAGACCCCGACTCGGTCTACGCCCAGTCGGCCTCGTGGACGCCGGAAGAAGCCGAAGGCTTTGTCAAACTGATCGGCCAGTCCTCCACCCTTGCCGCCCGAGTCAGGAAATGACTAACCGCGAAGGCGCAAAGGGCGCGAAGAAAGGGCTGCGGGGCAAACGATCCTTGCCGGGCTCGCTGAACGGCCCGAGATTTACAGTGATCCAACGCTGGACCAGCAGTCCTGAAACATCAAGCTCGACCCGATCCCGTCGTTTGATCATGCGGCGACCAGCAAATCGAGCTTCTCTTTGCGCTTTTCGCGTCTTTGCGGTTAGTCCAGCTTGTAGAGTGGGGACATGAAAAAGATTCTTGAGCATCTGGATGCGCTGATTGCCTGCGACAGCCAGAATCCGCCGCGCGCGTTTGATGGCGAGGCGTCGATGTTCGGGTATTGCCGCGAGCGGCTCGAGGCCGCCGGTTTCGATGTCGAGATCAACGATTACAGCGACGGTCACGTCAACCTGCACGCCCGGCGCGGCCAGCCGACACTGCTGTTCAACTGCCATCTCGACACGGTGCCGATTGGCCCCGGCTGGACCCGTCCGCCGCTGGAGTTGACTGTCGAGGACGGTCGGGCCTACGGTCGCGGGGTCTGCGACATCAAGGGCGCGGCCGCAGCCCTGCTGGCCGTGGCCGAAGCCAGCCAGGCACCCATGGCCATCCTGTTTTCCAGCGACGAGGAGGGGGCCGGCAGCTGCTGTATCCGCAAGTTCCTGGAGACCTCTGCCCGCCGCAGTTATGCGCAAGTGGTGGTTTGCGAGCCAACCCAATGCGAAGCCATCCTGGCCCATCGCGGTTTTCTGTCGGTCAAGGGCCGCTTTGCCGGTGTCATGGGGCACTCCTCGGAATTTCGCGCGCTGGCCGACAACGCCAATCATCGCCTGGCTCGCTGGACCAGCGCCGCCCTGGATTACTGCCAGGCCGAGGCCGATGCCGACCGCCACACCTGCTTCAACCTGGGGCTGATCAACGGCGGCACCAAATCGAACGTGATTGCCGGTGAGGCCAGCCTGCATTACTCCGCCCGGCTGGGTCCTGGCCAGTCCAATGAGGCCCTGTTTGATGCGCTCAAGGATCTGGCCGGTGCCGATGAGTTTGCCGAGTGGCATATTCCCTTCTCCGGCCCGCCTCTGCCGGCCGGCGGTCGCGATGATCGCGCGGCCAGGGCATTCTGCGAGCGGCATCGTTTGCCCATCGGCCAGCCGGTTGGTTTCTGGACCGAGGCGTCCTTGTTTTCCGATGCAGGCATCAGCGCGCTGGTACTGGGCCCGGGGGACATTGCCCAGGCCCATGCGGTGGATGAATGGGTCAGTCTGGAGCAGCTTGAGAAGGCGGCCTCTTTGTATCAATCGTTGCTCTGACCGGATGCCGGGCCGCCAGCCGCTATAATCATCGGCCAAACCCGCAATCGCATGGAACGCTTGCCTCATGGACAGGACAGAGCTGGCTGAAAAGCTGTTTGACGAATTCGACAAAAACCGCGATGGCGTTTTGTCGCGAGGCGAATTCAAGGAATTGGTCGAGTGCCTGTTCGGGCGCTATGGTCATCAGACCAGTAGTGAAATCTTCACCCAGTTCGACGCCAATCACGACAACCGTATTTCCAAAGACGAGTTGATCGACCTGCTGATCGAATACCAGCTTTGATCGCGTTCAGTTTCCCGCAAGGTAAGCCCTGACATGGCCGAAGTCCGCCAGACCGTCATCGAACTGCTTGGCCAGCTTGGCTCGAACCGCGAGGCACGCCAATACCTCAAGCAGTTTGCCCGCATCGAAGAATCGCGCTTTGCCGTGGTCAAGGTCGGTGGCGCCGTGCTGCGCGACGACCTGGAGGAAATGGCCGCGGCCCTGGCTTTTCTGCACCGGCTGGGCCTGACGCCAATTGTTCTGCATGGCGCCGGCCCGCAACTGGATGAGGCGATGGCCGAAGCCGGCGTGCCGATCGAAAAGCACGATGGCTTGCGGGTGACGACCGAGGCCGTGATGGCCGTTGCCCGTCCGGTGATCTACAAGGCCAATGCGGCGATTGTCGATGCGCTGGAAGCACGCGGTGTGCGCGCTCGCGGCATCCAGCACGGCGTTTTCAATGCCCATCTGGCCGATCCGGAGAAACTGGGCCTGGTGGGAGAGATCGACAGCGTCGAGCTGGATCCTGTTCGCTCGGCGGTCCGCTCGGGCTCGCTGCCCGTGGTGGCCTGTCTCGGCGAATCCTCCGGCGGCCAGGTCATGAACATCAATGCCGACATCGCCGCGCGCGAGCTGGTTTGGGCCGTTCGGCCGCACAAGATCATTTTCCTGACTGGCACCGGTGGGCTGCTGGATCAAAACGGCCGCATCATTTCGGCGATCTCCATCAGCGGTGATTACGAGCAACTGATTGCCCAGGACTGGGTGCATTCAGGGATGCAACTCAAGTTGGCCCAAATCAAGGACATGCTTGAACGCTTGCCGAGTGAAACCTCGGTGTCAATCACCTCGGCCGCCAAGCTCACTCGGGAATTGTTTACCCACACTGGCGCGGGCACGCTGATTCGCAAGGGTGAGCGCATCGATTGGCTGACCGAGATTGGCAGCGAGCAATGGCAGTCGCTGGAGCGTCTGCTGGAAGCGAGCTTCGGGCGCGAGCTTGAACCCGGCTGGCGCCAGGGTCGCGACGTGGCCGGCCTGCTGCTGGCTGAATCTGGTCGCGCGGCTGCCTTGATTGTGAATGGCGCAGGCGGCATGCCCTACCTTGATAAGTTCGTGGTGACGCCAGAGGCGCGCGGTGAAGGTCTGGGTGCTGCACTTTGGCAGGTGATGCGCGCCCGTTTCCCCCGAATCTATTGGCGCGCCCGAGCGTCCAACCCGATTGCCGGCTGGTATTTGCAACAAGCTCACGCCAGCTTCCGTCGTGGCGAGTGGATTGTTCATGTCATCGGCACCGAGGATTTTGACCAGCTGGCGGTCCTGGTCAATGATGCGCGAAGTCGAACGTCCGGCTGGCAGGGAGAGTGACCGCATGACTCATCGACTGGTCTTGATCGGCGGCCGCGGCTACACCGGATCGGCGTTTTTGCCGCTGCTGGCCCGGCATAGCAAATTGGAACTGGCGCTGGCGTCGAGCGGTTCTCAGGCCGGCCAGCCATTGACGGCCATCGATCCTGACTGGCCAGATCCCGAGCAAGTCCTTGAATCGCTGACGCCGGAACAGGTCGGCGAGGTCGATGCCAGCGTTTGGGTGCTGGCCTTGCCCAACGGTGCCAGTCAGCCCTGGGTCGAAGCGATTGGGCGGGCTCATCCGGAGGCCTTGATCATCGATTTTGGTGCCGATTGGCGGTTTGATGAATCCTGGGTATACGGCCTGAGCGAGTGGAACCGCGATCGCCTGCGGGGTTCGCGCCGCATTGCCAACCCGGGCTGCTATGCCACGGGCACCCAGTTTGGCCTGTTACCCCTGCGCGACCAGCTTACCCGGCCGCCGGTAGTGTTTGGCGTGTCGGGCTACAGCGGTGCCGGCAAGACCCCTTCGCCGCGCAACGACCCGGAGCGGCTGCGCGACAACCTGATCCCTTACAGCCTGACCGGTCATGTGCATGAGCGGGAAATATCCACCCATTTGGGTCGGCCGGTTCGGTTTCATCCGCATGTCGCGCCATTCTTCCGCGGTATTTCGTTGACCCTGGCGGTCAACCTGTCGGAGCCGGCCTGCGCCACTGAGCTGCTTGAGCGCTTCACTGAGCATTATCGGGATGAACCGCTGGTCCGGGTTACCCAGGCCATCCCGGAAATCCGTGACGTGGCCGGCATAGCGGAGCTCCGTATCGGCGGGTTTGCCATCGACGAACGCCAGCCGCACCGTGCCAGCCTGGTAGTCGTTCTTGATAACCTGCTGAAAGGAGCGGCCAGCCAGGCCCTGCAGAATATCAATCTGGCCATGGGGTTCGACGAACTCGACGGGATTGCCGTCTAATCCCGGGGCGCGAACCGACGCCGCCTGGTCTTGACCCTGCAGGAGTTTGGCATCTGCCGGGCTTGAGCAGTGTCGACCACTTGCTGATGGAGAAGTGACGAGCATGACTGACTACATCTGGAAAAAAGCCTCGAGCCAGGCGGTCGACGAGCGCGTCATGCGTTTCCTTGCCGGTGACGACGTCGTGCTCGATCGAGAGCTGCTGGTCTACGACATTCAAGCAAGCCAGGCGCATGCTCGTGGACTGGCGCGGATCGGCGTGCTGACCAGCGAACAAGCCAATAAGATGGTCGAGAGCATGAACCGCCTGAGGGCGGCTTTCGAGGCGGGCGATTTTCTGCTGGATGGCCGTTTCGAGGATGGCCATTCGGCCATTGAGGCCTGGCTGACCGACGAGTTGGGCGAGATTGGCGGCCGCATCCATGCCGGTCGCAGCCGAAACGACCAGGTCGCGGTTGCCCTTCGACTGTACATGAAAGAGCGGTTGCGGACGCTGGCCAGCCAATGCGGTGTCATCGCCGAGGTTTGTCTTGTCCGCGCCGAAGCAGAAGCCGACCACGTCATCCCCGGCCACACCCACCTGCAGCAGGCCATGCCCTCGTCGTTAGGCCTGTGGTGGGCTGGTCACGCCGAAGCCTTTGTTGATAATGCTGCCCTGGCATGGCGGATTCGCGACTGGCTCGACGCGAGCCCCTTGGGCACGGCTTCGGGCTTTGGTGTCAACTTCCCGCTGGACCGCGACGGCGTGGCCGAAGAGCTTGGGTTCCCGCGTCTGGTGGTCAATCCGCAGTACGCGCAGAACAGCCGCGGCAAGACAGAGCTTCGTGCGCTGGATGCCCTCGCAGCCGCCACCGGCGATCTACGCCGCCTGAGTTGGGACCTGAGCTTGTTCGCAAGTCAGGAATTTGGCTACCTGGAAGTGCCGGCAGCCTTTTGCACCGGCTCGTCGATCATGCCCAACAAGCTCAATCCGGACACCGTGGAGCTGTTGCGGTCGCTCCACGCCACCATAGTCGGCGCGCGCGGCGAACTGGAAGCGGTGCTGAGTCTGCCGTCGGGTTACCAGCGGGATTTGCAGGACACCAAACCACCCCTGATTCGGGCCTTCAGCCGCGGCCTGGCCGGCCTCGCCCTGGTCCCTGCCCTGCTGGATGGGGTCCAGTGGAACCGGCAACGTCTGCGCAAGGCGGTCAGTCCGGGGATGCACGCCACCGACCTGGCCAACGAGCAAGTGCAGCAGGGGCGCTCCTTCCGCGAAGCGTACCGGGCGGCTGCCGCACAACTGGACAGTCTGGCCGAACGTCGGCCGGAAGACAGCCTGGAGGCCCGGGTCTCACCTGGTGGAGCGCGGAACCTCTTGCTGGACCGCCTCAAGGCCCGGCTGCAGGGGCTTGGCAAAGACCGGCGCTAACTGCGGCAGCCGGGGCGTTCGAAAAGATTTTCGTCTTTTTGCCCCAAACCCCTTGACGCGAGTATTGAGGGGTCTATAATTCGCGGCCTGCCTCGCCGAGGCGCACCGGGAAGTTGCCGTTGCACGAAAGATTCTTTGGCGGGGCGGGGTTGAGAAAGTGATG
>PWYW01000015.1 GCA_003567685.1 Gammaproteobacteria bacterium | reverse complement strand
TAGCGATTCATTCTATTGCCAATCAAATCATCCACCACCGCCGGCTCGGCCAGGGTTGAGGTGTCGCCCAGGTTGCCGAAGTCGTTTTCGGCAATCTTGCGCAGGATGCGGCGCATGATTTTGCCGGAGCGGGTCTTGGGCAGGCCGGGGGCAAACTGGATGTAGTCGGGCTTGGCAATCGGGCCGATTTCGGTGCGAACGAACTGGCTCAGTTCGCCCAGCAGCGCATCGGAGGCCTCGAAGCCGGCGGTCAGGGTCACGTAGGCGTAAATGCCCTGGCCCTTGACATCATGCGGGAAGCCGACCACTGCCGCTTCCGAGACCGCCGGATGGGCGACCAGGGCCGATTCGATTTCCGCGGTGCCCATGCGGTGACCGGAGACGTTGAGTACGTCGTCCATGCGACCGGTGATCCACCAGAAGCCATCCTCGTCACGCCGCGCACCGTCGCCGGTGAAGTAGACGTTGTCGAAAGTGGCGAAATAGGTCTGATAGAAGCGTTCGTGGTCGCCGTACACCGTGCGCATCTGGCCGGGCCAGGAATCCTTGATGATCAGCGCGCCTTCGGTGGCGCCGTGCAATTCCTTGCCGTCGGTATCGACCAGCGCCGGTTGAACCCCGAACAGCGGTTTGGTGGCCGAGCCGGGCTTCAGGTCGGTGGCGCCGGGCAATGGCGAGATCAGGATGCCGCCGGTCTCGGTTTGCCACCAGGTATCGACAATCGGGCAGCGACCGTCGCCAACCACGTGGTAATACCATTCCCAGGCCTGCGGGTTGATCGGCTCGCCCACGCTGCCGAGGATGCGCAGGCTCTTGCGCGAGTATTTTCTGACCGGTTCGTCGCCGTCGCGCATCAGCGCGCGGATCGCCGTTGGCGCGGTGTAGAAGCTGTTGACCTGGTGCTTGTCGATCACGGCCCAGAAGCGGCCGTTGTCCGGATAGCTGGGCACGCCCTCGAACATCAGCGTGGTCGCCCGGTTGGCCAGCGGGCCATAGACAATGTAGCTGTGACCGGTTACCCAGCCCACGTCAGCCGTACACCAGTAAATCTCGCCGGGCTTGTAGTCAAAGACCAGCTCGTGCGTCATCGCGGCATACAGCAGGTAGCCGCCGGTGGTGTGCAGCACGCCCTTGGGCTTGCCGGTGGAGCCAGAGGTATAAAGAATGAACAACGGGTCTTCGGCGTTCATTTCTTCCGGCGGGCAGTCGGTATCGGCGGCCTGGGTAATGTCGTCGTACCAGAGATCCCGGCCGGCCTCCCAGTGAATGTCACCGCCGGTACGCTTGACCACGATGACTTTCTCCACCGTGGTCACCTCGTCGGTGGCCAGCGCCTGGTCAACGTTCTTTTTCAGCGGCACGCGCTTGCCGCCACGCACGCTTTCATCGGCAGTGATCACCAGGCTGGATTGGCAATCGACAATGCGATTGGCCAGTGCGCCCGGCGAAAAACCGCCGAAAACAATCGAGTGCACCGCGCCGATGCGGGCACAGGCCAGCATGGCAACGGCCGCTTCGGGAATCATCGGTAGATACAGCGTGACCCGGTCGCCTTTCTTCACGCCCTGGGTTTTCAGCGCATTGGCCAGGCGGCAGACCCGCTCGTGCAGATCGCGATAGGTGATGTGTTCGCTTTCGTTGGGATCGTCACTTTCCCAGATGATTGCCGTCTGCTCGCCGTTCTCGGCCAGGTGCCGGTCCAGGCAGTTGGCGCTGACATTCAGCGTGCCATCCTCGAACCAGCGAATGTGCAGATCGTCCTTGGCGAAGGACACGTCCTTGACCTTGCTGAACGGTTTGATCCAGTCCAGCCGCTCCCGTGCTTCCCGCGCCCAGAAGGCTTCGGGATCATTGACGGATTCCTGGTACATCGCCTCATAGCGCGCCTTGTCGACATGAGCATCGGCAAGCGAGGTGGGGACGGGATAGGTTTTTATTTCAGACATGCTGTGGTGCTCCGTGCCAAGGTGAATCGTTCATCAGGATAGTAGCAACCCAAGCCTGGCGAATCCCATTCGACCATGGTCTTGGGGGTTGGTGATGGCTGTCGCTAAGACTTTGGTCGCATAGACCAATCGCCAATGGTTCGCGGGCTGGCCTTCTCGGCATGATTCGCCCAAAGCGGTACCGCGAGGGTGTGCCGTCTGAGTGGACTGAATTGAGGAGCAAGCCCATGAACTTTCCCAATACGCTGATCCGTCAGGGTCTCCTGATCATGGCAGTGCTGATGTTGTCGGCGCCGGCCTGGGCCGATGCCGATCCCAGCGAACGCGAACGGGCGCTGGAGCAGCGCGTGGCCGAACTGGAACGACTGGTCAATCGTCTGCTAATTGAAAACGAGCGCCAGGCTGCCGAGGCCCCCCGAGTTGACGACACCACGGCTGATGAGCTCGAGGATCTTCGAACCGAAGTCGCTCGGCTTGACCAGGAAAAGGCCGCTCGACCATCTGGAGCCGGCACCGAGTTCAATTTCTCCGGCTTCATCAAGCACGACATGATGGTCAGTCGCTACAGCGGCGGGTCGGTGCCAGGCAACAGCATACTGCGCGACTTTTACGTGCCCGCGGCTATTCCGGTGGGCGGTGAAAGCTCGACCACGGATTTCGACAGCCATATTCGCGAATCACGTTTCATCTTCAACGTGCTGCGCCCGGAACAGAACCTTCAGGCCTACCTGGAGTTTGACTTCTCGGCCAACACCGGCGGCGATGAACGTTTGACCAATGCAACCAGTGCCAACATCCGCCAGGCCTTTCTGCGCTGGAACAATCTGATGGCCGGTCAGGCCTGGACCACGTTTTTCAATGTGGGCGCCCTGCCGGAAAATCTTGATTTCGTTGGCCCCGCCGAAGGCACCATCTTCGTCCGCCAGGCCCAGCTTCGTTATACCAACGGGCCCTGGCAGTTTGCCATTGAAAACCCGGAAACCACGGTGACGCCGTTTGGCGGTGGCGCCCGCATCGTGACCGATACCGCCAACGTGCCGGATTTCGTGGTTCGCTACAACCATCAGGCCGATTGGGGCCACGTTACGGCCGCTGGCCTGGTGCGCCAGTTGGGCATTGATGGTCCTGGCGGGGTTGATCGAGAAATGGCTTACGCGATGAGCCTTTCCGGTCGCTTTGATGTTGGGCAAAACGATATCCGCTGGATGGTTTCCGGTGGCCCCGGCATTGGCCGCTACCTGGGCCTGAACACGTCCAACGAAGCCGTGCTCGATATCGACGGCAATCTGAACACGATTGATGCCTACGGTGGCTTCGTGTCGTATCGCCATCACTGGAACGACCAGTGGCGTTCGAACTTTACGGTGTCGGCGTTCCGGGCCGACAACGACACCGAGCTGACCGGCATGAACGTGACCAAGTCGGCTGAAAGCGCGCACGTCAACCTGATCTACCAGGCCACTCCGCACCTGCGCTTTGGCATGGAATACATCCATGCCCGTCGCGAGATCGAATCCGGTGCCAGCGGCAACATGAACCGTCTGCAGTTCTCGACCGTGTTGGGCTTTTAGACCAAACGCTTCTCCCCAAGGCTGCCTCGCCTCCAGCGGCAGCTTCCCGGGCCGCCCGAAACGGCCCGGCCTCGCCCCGGCATTCCCTGCCGGGGTTTTTTATTGACTAGTTGGCCACGAGGGGTGGCCGGCGGGCGGTAGCAAGGGCTCGGGGCGTGGCAGGCGGGCCCACGGTTTGTCGGCCGCCCATTCGGGCGACCGATCCCCTCCGGTGCTCGGTCCAGGCGGGGTCCGCCGAACTCGCTACGCGCCCCTGGCGCTTCGCTCAGACATGCGGCGGCCCTGTTTCCGCCTGCCCCTGCGCGCCTCCGGCTGCACCTCAACGGCCCGCCCGCCACGCCCCGAGCCCTTGCTACCGCCCGCCGGCCACCCCTCGTGGCCCTCCTTACCTCTCTGGATGACGCGACCTTGACCTGGGTCAAGGTTGCCCGCGCCCGGCAGATCTAAACTAGAAGGCATTTGGATAAATCCTTACCCGATCTCGAAGCGAGTACGTCATGAAGAACGGTCAAGCCTCTGTTGATATCGCCATTGTCGGTGCCGGCCCGGCCGGTTTGTGCATGGCGGCTGCGCTGGCCGATTTCGGTTGCTCCGTGGTGGTGATCGACCCGGCCTCTGCCGAGCAACTGGCTGCCCCGGCGTTCGACGGGCGCGAAATTGCGCTGACGCATGCCTCGCGCCGGCGCTTGCAGGCCCTGGGCGTGTGGTCGCAGATCGAACCGGGCGACGTCAGCCCGTTGCGCGATGCCTGGGTGTTTGACCGGGATGACCCGACGCCGCTGGCCATCAGCCATCAGGACGGCCGCTCGGAGCAGTTGGGCTTTCTGGTGCCCAACCATGCGATCCGACAAGCGGCGTTTGCCGCCTGTCCGGATACGATCAAGGCGGCCAGCCTGTTCGGGCGCCGGGTGGTGCAGGTAGATCAGGGCGATTCGCGGCATCGGCTGACGCTGGATGATGGAAGCAGTTTGGAGGCCACGCTGGTGATTGCTGCCGACAGCCGGCATTCCGCCACCCGACGGGCCTTTGGCATTGCCGCCCGCCAGCGGGATTTCGGTCGCAGCATGCTGGTTTGCCGCATGGCTCTGGAGCGCGACCACGAGCAGGTGGCCTGGGAATGGTTCGGCGCGGACCGCACCCTGGCGCTGCTGCCGATCAATGGCGGTCTGGGCTCGGCGGTGATCACCCGCCCGCATGCCGAGATTCAGGCGCTGGCCGCGCTGGAGGCATCCGCTTTCAATGAAGCTGTTACCGAGCTGTATCAGCAGCGACTGGGCCGGATGACGCTGGCCAGCGAGCGTTGCGTGTACCCGCTGGTTGGGGTGTGGCCTGATCGCCTGGTTGCGCCGGGCTTCGCCGCTGTTGGGGATGCCGCCGTCGGCATGCACCCGGTTACGGCTCATGGCTTCAATCTGGGTTTGGCCAGCGTCGAGATTCTGGCCGAAAGCCTGCAGCGATCACAAAACGGTGGCCCCTTCGTTGCCCGGCCCTCTGCTTTGGCGGCCTATCAGCGCCGTCACCGTCGAACGGCCCTGCCAATGTACCTGGCGACCAGCGCAGTGGTGGGCCTCTACACGCGCCAGGGGCCAGTGAGCAGCCTGCTGCGTCGGGCCGCTTTGCACGGAGCCCATCGCCTGAGGCCGTTCCGTCGCCTGATTGCCAGCCAGCTGACCGGGAAATCGCCACTGGGCTGAAAATAGCCTTCGGCCCGCGTGCATGAAAGATCGGGGCTTGACCGATTTTTTTGATACCTTGTCGACTGGTATTGCGAGCGTGTCTGAATGTCAGAACGGCCCTGGCTAACTTTGGATGAACAGCAGACGGATACGCTGACGCTGGGCGGCGACTGGCAGTTGGTTCATCTGGGCGAGCTGGATCGGGCAGTGGATGCCTTTCGCCAGCGGGCCAGTCATCTGGATGCTTCAAGCATAGGCCGCCTGGATGCCTCCGGTGCGCTGTTGCTGCTCAAGCTGGCCAACCGTCTGGGCATCGACGCTGACACCATCGAGCTGAAATCCGAACACCAGGCGCTTCTGGAAACGGTGCAGAGTTCGCCGTCCAGCACTGGCGGTGACTCCAAACGCTTGCCCGCCTGGACGCGCGGGCTGGCTGCGATTGGCGCTGCCGTCACTGCCCAGTTCGAACAGATTCTGCGCCTGCTCGGTTTCCTGGGCCTGACCTTGCAGACCGCGCTGAAGGCTCTGCCGCAGCCGTCGAACTGGAAACTGACCTCGATCGTTCATCACATGCAGCAGACCGGGTTGGGCGCGCTGCCGCTGGTGGTGCTGCTGAGTTTCCTGGTCGGTGCCGTCGTGGCCTTCCTCGGTGCGACTGTGCTGCGGGATTTCGGTGCTGAGCTGTTCGTGGTCGACCTTACCGTGATCGCCTTCCTGCGCGAAATGGGCGTGCTGCTGACTGCCATTCTGCTGGCCGGCCGCACGGCCAGCGCGTTCACCGCGCAAATTGGCACAATGAAAAGCCGCGAAGAGATTGATGCCATCCGCACGATCGGGCTCGACCCGATGGTTCTGCTGGTGTTGCCGCGGCTGATCGCGTTGTTGATCATGTTGCCCATCCTCACTGTGTTTGCCATGGCCGCCGGTCTGGGCGGCGGCCTGGTCGTTTCGGCCACCGTGCTGGATATCCCTGCCGAGCTGTATTTCACTCGGATGCATGAGGTGGTTCAGTTGCGTCATTACCTGGTTGGGTTGATCAAGGCGCCGCTGTTTGCGGTGGTGATCGCCCTGGTCGGCTGCCTGGAGGGTTTCAAGGTGGGCGGCACCGCGCAATCGGTGGGCGAGCGCACCACCTCGGCCGTGGTCCAGAGCATTTCGCTGGTCATCGTCATCAATGCCGCCGCGGCGGTGTTTTTCATGCAGATCGGTTGGTAAGCGATGAGCGATCAGCCCCCGGTGATCAAGATCCGTGACTTGAAGAACGCCTTTGGCACCCAGGTAGTCCATGAAGGCCTGGACCTGGACGTCCGGCGCGGCGAGATTCTTGGCGTGGTGGGTGGCTCGGGTACCGGCAAGTCGGTGTTGATGCGGGCCATTCTGGGCCTTCGGCCACCGCAGGACGGAAGCGTTGAAGTGCTCGGTCATACCATCGACCGCGACGAGCGCGGCGAGGCGATGATGCGCCGTCGGACCGGCGTGCTGTTCCAGGACGGTGCGCTGTTTTCCTCACTGACCGTGGCCGAAAACGTCGAAGTGCCGCTGAAAGCCCACTATCCGGAGCTGCCGGCGGCACTACGATCCGACCTGGCCCGGCTGCGCGTCCGCCTGGTCGGTCTGCCCGAGGCGGCGGCCGACAAGTACCCGTCCGAGCTGTCGGGCGGGATGCGCAAGCGGGCAGGGCTGGCGCGCGCACTGGCGCTGGATCCTGATCTGCTGTTCCTGGACGAGCCCACCGCCGGGCTTGATCCGATTGGTGCGGCGGCCTTTGACCAGTTACTGCTGACGTTGCGCAACGCGCTCGGGCTGACGGTGTTTCTGATTACCCACGATCTGGATACGTTGTACGCTATCTGCGACCGGGTCGCGGTGCTGGCCAACCGGAAGATCCACGTCATCGGCACTATCGATGAGGTGGCGGCCAGCGAAAACGACTGGATCCGTGAATATTTTCACGGTCCGCGGGCCCGCGCCGCGCAGAGCGCGCGCGAACGCAACGAGACAGGATGATCGAGAGAATCTGATGGAAACCCGCGCCAACCATGTGCTGATCGGAGTGTTCACCCTGCTGGGCCTGGCCGCCCTGGTGGTCCTGGGCTTGTGGGCCGCCCGGTTTCAGGCGCATGCCGACTGGCAGGTGTTGGATGTTCGTTTCGAGCAGGCCGTCACCGGCCTGTCGGTGGGCTCGACGGTGCAGTACAACGGTATCAACATGGGCAGCGTGCGCGAGCTTCGCCTCGACCCTGACGATCCTCGGCAAGTGATGGCAAGAATTCGCGTGGACGGCAGCGCGCCGGTGCGCGAAGACACCACGGCCAGGCTCAGCGTGTCGGGGTTGACCGGCGTGGCATTGATTCAGCTTCGCGGCGGCAGTCCGGAAAGTTCCAGGCTTCAGCCGGGCCCGGACGGTGAGCCGCCAGTGATCACCGCCGAAGAATCGCCGCTGCAGCGTCTGATTGACGCTTCGGAAGACATCGCCAACACCGCCAGCGAAGTCATGCTGCGCCTGCTGGATTTCCTGAGTGAAGACAATGCCGAGCGCCTCAACGAAACCATTGCCAACGTCGACGAATTGACCCGCACCATTGCTGGCGAGAGTGACTCGATGGCGGAAATCATCCGCAACGCCCGCGAAAGCAGCGAGCGCATGGCCGACTTGATCGACAAGGCGGGGCTGGCGATGGACAGCGCCAGCGGCAGCCTGCAAACCATCGATGAACACCTGGTCGCGGTGTTGCCAGAGGTTGGGCGGGATATCAACAAGGCCGCCTCCGAGTTTGCTTCTTTGGCTGCCCGTCTCGACGCCATACTGGCCGACAACGAACAAGCCCTGTCGGAATTTGGTACCGAGTCGCTGGCCCAGTTTGGCCCGACCATGCAGGAGCTCCGGCTGCTCATTCGCGAGCTGTCGCGGGTCAGTGGCCGTTTCGAGCGTAACCCTTCCCGCTTCCTGTTCGGGGGCGACCAGCTTGAGGAGTATGAACCTTGATGCAGTTCTGGCCAAACCGCTTGCCGCGGACGCTCGCCCTGATCTTGATGCCGCTGCTGCTGGCTGGCTGCCTGCTGGGCGGGCAGGGCTCGACCATCAGCTTGCTGGCGCCAACGCTGTCGCTGAATCACGATGAACAGGCCGAGTCGGTCGACTGGTCGGTCCAGGTGCAGCGACCGGTGGCCGATGCCATGCGCGACTCCGATCGCCTGCTGGTGCGCCGGACGGCCTCGCGGCTCCAGGTCTACCCCACGGCCGTCTGGCTGGACAGCGTGCCCGACATGCTTCAGGCCTTGCTGGTTCAGAGTCTTGGCGACAGCGAGCGCTTCGACGGCGTGGCCAGAACCGGCGGCATTCGCACCCGCTACAGCCTGGCCATCGAGGTGCGCCATTTCGAAGCGGTGGATGATGACGGCCAGATGGCCATAGATATCGTTCTGGGCGCCAATCTGGTTCATCAGCGCAGCGCCCGCTCGGTGGCCAACCGGACCTTCCGGGCCGGCGGCCCGATTCCGTCAAACAACCTCGATGACATTGTCCGGGGCTTCGAGCAAGCCCTCGAGGGTATGGTGCCGGAGATGATTGACTGGGTTCAGGCAAGCGGGATAGAGGCCGAAGCGCGCTGGCGCGAACGCAATTCCTGATCGGATCGCTGTGCTTCAGCCCGTCGGCCAAGGCTATACTCGGGTGGATTTCCACCAGCAGGACATCCAGAATCCATGACCCAATCCAGCCAGACCTGGGGGCAGGCCTTCGGTCAGTTCGTCGAGCGCGCCGGCCGCAAGATCCCCGACCCGGTCATCATTTTCATGGCCTTCTACCCGCTGGCCTTCCTGATTACCGTGGTGATGGGTGGTCATACCTTCGAATCCATGGGGGCCGGTGGCGAGCCGATTACCTATGAAATCCTGCCGATGTACCAAGCTGAACACATGCGCTGGGTTTTCGATAATGCGCTGTTGACCAACTGGCTGGGTTTCGGCAACGGCGTGCTCGGGGTGATCTTCGTGGTCATGCTGGCGATCGGCATCGCCGAGCGCTCGGGCCTGTTCGGGGCCTTGATCAAGCGCGCCGGCAGCCATATTCCGCAGGCCCTGCTGCCGCTGCTGCTGATGTTCATGGGCATCATGAGCTCGATTGCCACCGATGCCGGCTACCTGGTGCTGATTCCGCTGGCCGGCCTGCTCTACGCCGGGCTGGGTCGCAACCCGCTGATCGGCATGGCGGTGGCCTTTGCCGGGGTGTCGGCGGGCTTCAGCGCCAACCTGTTTCCCGGTCCGGTCGATGCCATCATGGGCGTCAATGCCCAGGCCTTTGCCGAAGCCCAGGGCGTGCCCTTTGCCACGGCAGACGGCACGCCACTGCGTCCCGCGACCATGAACTACTGGTTCATTCTGGCCTCGACCTTTGTACTCACGTTCACCGGCTATTTCGTCACCCGGCGGTTCATCGAACCCAAGCTCGATGGCCAGCCGTTCGAAGTGCCCGACGACATCGAGCCGGGCGAGTTCGAGGTGTCGGAAAGCGAGCGTCGCGGCCTCAAGGCCAGCCTGTTGGGGGCCCTGGTGGCCATTGCCGTCCTGCTGGGGCTGATCTTCGGGCCGCTGGCCAGTTTTGAAAACGAGGCGGGCGTGCGCGTCGAGCCGTGGATGGACAACATCATCATGCTGATCACGATTTTCTTCGTGATCGTTGGCGTGTTTTTCGGTGTCGCGGCCGGCACCTTCCGCTCGGTCGCCGACGTGGTCAAGGCCATGGTCTCGCAGATGAACACCATGGGCTACATCCTGGTGCTGACCTTCTTCTGTTACAATTTTCTGGGTTTGATGTCCTACAGCGGGCTGGGCTCTTATATCACCTACCTGGGGGCCGAAACGCTGCTGGCGCTGCGCCTGGAACAGTTCCCGGTGCTGCTGTTGCTGGGTTTCATCATCACAACCGCGATCATCAACATTTTCATCGGCGGGCTGATGTCGAAGTGGATGCTGCTGGGGCCGATCTTTATCCCGATGCTGTATTTCGTCAATCCGGCGATGACCCCGGACCTGGTCGCGGCGGCCTTCCGCGTGGCCGATTCGGCCACCAACATCATTACGCCGATGATGTCGTATGCTGGCGTGATTCTGGCGTTCATGCGCAAGTACCGGCCCGAAATGGGCTTTGGCGACATGCTGCTGATTATGCTGCCGTACTCGATCGCCTTCATGCTGATCTGGCCAGCCCTGCTGGTGCTGTTCTTTACCCTGGGTATTCCGCTGGGCTTCTGATTTCCAGGCGCCAAACGAACAATTCCGCCAGCACCTGGGGCGCTGGCGGGATTGAAACTCGCGGGTCCGGCCTACCAGGGGTTGCAGGCGTAGCCGGCCACGCTGTACTCACCGCGGTTGCCGATGGCAACGCCCGAGCCCAGGCCGATCGGGCTGAAGTCATAACCGATCAGCAGGTTGTCGCAGTCCAGCGCTTCGATCACCAGTTCGCCGACGACCTCACGCTGAATGGCCTGCGGGGTCGTCTGGCCGGGGCCCAGGCCAAAGAACTGACCCCCGCTGACCCGCTCCATCTCGATGACCAGCAGGTCGCTACCGGGTGCCTCGGCCTGGGTATTGCCGGCCAGCCAGAACGGTTGGCCGTCCAGATAGGTGTACAAGGTGGCGAAGGCAAAGTTGGTGTCATCGGCGCGCTCGAAAATGCCCAGCTGAAGACCGGTGGCCGGAAGGCCGTCAAACACCCAGGCACCGGTCATGCGACCGTGCATGATCGGAAACTCG
>PWYW01000071.1 GCA_003567685.1 Gammaproteobacteria bacterium | reverse complement strand
TCACGCGAACCCGGGCTTCCTCGCCGGCCACGTATATGCCGCCGCCGTTGCCATCACTGCCCTCGCCATTGGCCGTATTGCTGACAATGCCGAGCAGGAAAACGCCAGGATAAAGAACCACACGGTCGCAGCCATCCACGGCAACGCCCCCGCCGTTACTCGCCTGGTTGCCGACGATCGCCACCGTGCCGAGGCGAACTGCAGTGCCTTGCGGTCGGCCCGCCGGGCTGAAGCAGCTCAAGCCACCGCCGTTTCCAGCGGCCTCATTGCTGGTCAGCTGTGATGCGTTGTCCATCTGCAAGATCGGTTCATCGCCGCCGACTGCGTCTCCGTTGACCCGAACACTGATGCCGCCGCCGTTGAAGGCCGCGCTGTTGTTGTTGACGTGCACGTTACGAAGCTGGACCGAGATCGTCCCGACGCGACCGTTGACCATCAATCCACCGCCGCCGAAGCTCGCCGACGCATGGCCATTGGTCACGACGAGGTTTTCCAGGTGAATGTCCATTCTCGGGCCACTGAAGCTGGCGCCGGTTTCCAGGTAGAAAACACGGCTGCCGTCGCCGTTGAAAACGGTTCGGGGGGCGGTTGGCGTCGGTGCCGAGCAGTCGGAGAACCCGCCGCGCAGGGTGAGGCTGCCGGGGCGGTTGGTGATGGTCGTGGTACCAAGCGTGAGCAGGTCACTGCGCAAATTCAGCACGTCGCCATCGCCAACCGAGCCAGATGCCAGCGCCTGGGCGACGGTGGCGAAATCGCAGTTGGAATCACTGCCAACCGTAAACGTGGCGCGATTGGCCTGCGGAACCAGCGGGTCGCCAGGCACGTCCGCCGATACCCAGGCGCTGCCCAACAGCAGACTGGCCGTTGCCATGACACTGAATTTGAATTGTTTGATCACATTGAAGCTCCATTGCATTCCAGAAGGGCTGGCCAGCCCCCAACCGACCATTCAGAAGTTGTTACGTGATTAGTGAGCAAAACCTGACACCGGGACTGAACAAGCCATCCATCGCCAATCGTCATGCCTGCCTGGCGTAGACAGCAAACCCGTTATGATGGAAGGCTGATTTGAAATTGGAAAACGCCTGATCATGATGCCCATCGCCAATCGATTCCGCGGATTTCTGCCGGTTGTCGTCGATGTCGAAACCGGCGGGTTCAACCCCGCCACGGATGCACTGCTGGAGCTGGCCGTGTGCATCATCGAGATGGACGGCGAAGGCTGGTTGCGCCCGGGTCAGGTGATGATGCGTCACATCAAGCCCTTCGAAGGCGCCAACATCGAGCAGGCGGCGCTGGAGTTCAACGGCATTCGGCCCGATCACCCGCTTCGTCCCTCGGTCAAGGAAGACATTGCGCTTCGCGATTTGCTGCAACCGGTGCGCCAGGAGCTACGCGATACCGGCTGCAAGCGCGCCGTTCTGGTTGGCCACAACGCCCATTTCGACTTGTCTTTCCTGAACGCCATCATTCAGCGCGTTGGCTACAAGCGCAATCCGTTCCATCCGTTCAGCTGTTTCGATACGGCAACGCTGGGCGGGTTGGCCTACGGCCAGACGGTTCTCGCCCGTGCGGTCGACGCGGCCGGCCTGGCCTGGGACAGCGGCCAGGCCCACAGCGCCGCCTACGATACCGAACGAACCGCCGCGCTGTTCTGCACCATCGTCAACCGCTGGCGACATCTTCAGGATCTCGAAAGCCACGACGACTCGGGCGGTTTCCGCTGACAGCCCTCTGCTGTCCACACGCCTATTGCATAATGGAGGAGTTGTCGGCGGGCCGATGCCCGTCGGATGTCCCACTACTTTTTTGAGGAGAAACCGATGTCCTTTACTCTGCCGGATCTGCCCTACGCCAAAGACGCGCTGGAGCCCCACATTTCCGCCGAAACCCTGGACTACCACTACGGCAAGCATCATCAGACCTACGTCGACAAGCTCAACGGCCTGGTTGACGGCACCGATATGGCCTCCAAGTCGCTGGAAGAGATCATTCGCAGCAGCGAGGGTGGCGTCTTCAACAACGCAGCCCAGGTCTGGAACCACACGTTCTACTGGCACTGCCTGAGCCCGTCGGGCGGCGGCGAACCCACCGGCAAGCTGGCTGAATTGATCAACCGCGATTTCGGCAGCTTCGCCGACTTCAAGACCAAGTTCACCGAAACCGCGATCAACACCTTCGGCTCTGGCTGGGCGTGGCTGGTCCAGAACCCGGACGGCAGCCTGGCGATCACCTCGACCTCGAACGCGCAAACCCCGCTGACCGGCCAGGCCACGCCGCTGCTGACCTGCGACGTGTGGGAGCACGCCTACTACGTCGACTACCGGAATGCTCGTCCGAAGTACATGGATGCCTTCTGGAGCGTGGTCAACTGGGCCCACGTCGAGTCTCAGCTCAAGGGCTGAAGCGGCATTTGACATCGGCCTGCGGGAGGGAGTCTTGTTGGCATCACATCTGTTCAATACCTATGCCCGCATGCCGGTGTCCATGGTTCGTGGCGACGGTGCCTGGTTGTTCGACGACCAGGGCCGTCGCTACCTTGATGCGCTGAGCGGCATCGCCGTATGCAGCCTGGGCCACGCCCATCCGCGACTGGCAGATGCGCTGTGCGACCAGGCTCGCACGCTGATCCACACCGCCAACATCGTTCACATTCCACAGCAGGAAACCCTGGCCACCCTGCTGGCTGAAATCAGCGGCATGGACCGGGTATTCATGACCAACTCGGGCGCCGAATCCATCGAATGTGCCATCAAGCTGGCCCGCCGTTACGGCCATGAGCGCCAGATCGACCGTCCGGCCTTTCTGGTCATGGGCGACAGCTTTCACGGTCGCACGCTGGCGGCCATGAGCGCTTCGGGCAACGCCGCCATCCAGGCCGGCTTCGGCCCACTGGTCGAAGGTTACATTCGCGTTCCCTACGGTGATCTGGGCGCGGCGCAAAGCGCACTGGCCGACAATCCGGACATCGTGGCGGTGCTACTGGAGCCCGTGCAGGGCGAAGGCGGCGTTCGGGTGCCCCCGGAGGGCTACCTGGCCGGTTTGAGGGCCGCCTGCGACCAGCATCAGGCGCTGCTTATCATGGATGAAATCCAGACCGGCATCGGTCGGACCGGCCGCTGGTTCGCCTTTCAGCATGAACCCGGCCTGCTGCCCGACGTCGTCACCGTGGCCAAGGCATTGGGCAACGGCATCCCGGTTGGCGCCTGCCTGGCTCGTCAGCCGATTGCCGACCTGCTGGCACCAGGCGCCCACGGCACCACCTTTGGTGGTAACCCGCTGGCCTGCCGGGCCGGTATCGAAGTCCTGTCGATCATGCGCGACGAGAACATCGTCGAGCGCGCGGAAACCCTTGGCAACCGGCTCATCGCCAGGTTGAAAGACGCACTGGGCGATCACCCCAATATCACCGATATTCGGGGGCGCGGCCTGATGATCGGCATCGAATTCGACCAGCCGGTTGCGCAAATGAAAGACGCTGCCATGGCCAGCGGGCTGATCATCAACGTTACCCGCGGCAACGTGATCCGACTGCTGCCACCGCTGATCATCGACGACGATCAGCTTGAGCAGATTGTCCAGACCCTGGACAAGGTCATCAACGCCGAACTGCCAATCGTCGCATGACGCTGACCGTCGACAACATTTACCTGGGCTATGGCGATACGCCCGTGGTCCAGGGCCTGAGCCTGGATCTGGGTCCAGGTGAAATCGGCTGCCTGCTGGGTGCCTCCGGCTGCGGCAAGACCACGGCACTGCGGGCCATTGCCGGCTTTGAAGCCATTGACCAGGGCCGCATCCTGGTGGGCGACAAGCTGGTCAGTACGCCCGCGCTCAAGCTGGCCCCCGAGAAGCGCAGTGTCGGCATGGTCTTTCAGGACCATGCCCTGTTTCCGCATTTGACGGTGGCCGCCAACGTCGGCTTTGGCCTGACCCGCTTGAAGCGCGCCGAGCGCCAGCGCCGTGTTGGCGAGCTGCTTGAGCTGACCGGTCTGACCGGCCTGGACCAGCGCTACCCGCACGAGCTCTCGGGCGGTCAGCAACAACGCGTTGCCCTGGCCCGGGCACTGGCACCGGCGCCCCAGGTGCTGCTAATGGACGAGCCGTTTTCCAATCTGGATACGCGTCTCCGGCGACGGATGGGCGAGGAGATTCGCGGCATGCTGAAGGCGCGCGGAACCACCACGCTGCTGGTTACCCACGACCAGCAGGAGGCCTTCGCCCTGGCGGATCGGGTTGGCCTGCTGCGCGACGGTCGAATGTTGCAGTGGGATACGCCCTACCAGATTTATCACCAGCCCGGCAGCCGCTATGTGGCCGCTTTTACTGGACGCGGCAGCTACCTGGAAGCCACGGTGGATCGGCAACAGCTGCATCATGCGCTGGGCCAATCCCCATTGCCGGAACAACGACCTCCAGGGCAGACCCTCGCGCTGCTTATTCGCCCCGATGACATCCGGCCAGACGCGGATGGGCGTCCATCCACCGTCATCGCCCGACAGTTCCAGGGGGCAGACATTTTGTATCGACTCAAGCTCGACAGCGGCGAGGAGATCAACGCGCTCTTCCCCAGTCACGATGACTTTGCGGTGGGTTCGGTTGTTGGGGTTCGGCTCGACGCCGACCACCTGGTGCTGTTTCCGGCCGATCAGGCCGTGTCGTCGAGTAACCGATCAAACAGCGTGGCCAGCTGAGGCTCAAGCAACGACCGGACTGCCGACTGGGCGGAATGAAATTCGGCCCGATCCGACACCAGCCAGGTGGCGTGGCCAATCTTTCGACCTGCTCTTGCCCTTTTCCCGTAGTCGTGCCAGTGCAGATCCGGCAGCGCCAGAAAAGCCTCGCGGGACGGCAGTGAACCAATCCAATTGAACATCAGTGCCGGCTGGCGGCTGTCGGTTACTCCCAAAGGCAGGCCGCAAACGGCTCTCAGGTGGTTTTCAAACTGCGAGCAGATGCAGGCCTCGATGGTCCAGTGGGCGGAGTTGTGTGGCCGGGGCGCAAACTCGTTGGCCAGCAACCCGTCAGCGGTGTGGAACATCTCCAGGGTCAGCACGCCGACGTAGTCCAGGTGGTTCATCAAACGCTCGACCATCGCCCGGCCCGCGGCCAGTGTGGCGTCGGCCATCGGCGCCGGCGCCAGCGCCAGCTTCAGGATGCCGTCGGCATGAACCGTCCAGCTGGGGGCGTAATGCCGAATGTCGCCATCGCGACTGCGAACCGCCGTCAAGGCGCATTCGTGGGTATAGTCTACCCAGGCCTCCAGCACCAGCGGCTGGCCACCCAGCGTTTGCCAGGCCGGCTCCAGGTCTTCATGCGTGCGCAGCACCTTCTGGCCCTTGCCGTCATAACCGAGGCGACGCGTCTTGAGCACGCAGGGGTAGCCCAGACGCTCGACGGCCGCCAGAAGATCCGGCCGGGCATTGACCTCGGAAAATCCCGGCAACGGGATGTCCAGCGAGTCCAGGAGCTGCTTCTCATCCAGGCGATCCTGCCCGGCCGCGAAGGCCTGGGGGCCCGGATACACCGGCTTGTGCGCCGCCAGCTGGGCCAGGACGGCGGCCGGCACGTTCTCAAAGTCGCAAGTAATCACGTCGCAATCGAGCAGACGGGACTCGCTGGCGGCCTCCTGCCAATCGGCCTGGACATGCGGGGCGTAATCGGCAGCGCAAACACCGCTGGCCGGATCAAGAACCAGAAAATCGAGCCCCATCGGCCGACCGGCCGCAATCATCATCCGGGCCAGTTGGCCACCGCCGAGGATGCCAACCTTCATGACGAACCGGGCACATCGTTATCAAGAACGGCCTGGGTCTGCTGCTTGCGCCAGGCCCGGTAGCGCTCACGGATTCCGTCATCCTGGGTGCCGAGCATGGCTGCCGCCCACAAGGCGGCATTGATGGCACCAGCCTTGCCGATGGCCATGGTACCCACCGGCACGCCACCCGGCATCTGAACGATCGACAACAGGGAGTCCATGCCCTTCAGCGTGCGCGACTCGACCGGCACACCGATGACCGGAAGCTCGGTCTTGGCGGCAACCATGCCCGGCAGGTGAGCCGCACCCCCGGCCCCGGCGATGATCAGGCGCATGCCGCGCCCGGCAGCGGATTCGGCATAGTCGAACATCCGGTCGGGCGTTCGATGCGCAGACACGACGCGCGCCTCATAGGGCACGCCCAGTGCCTCCAGTTTCTCGGTGGCGTGGCGCATGGTTTCCCAGTCACTCTGAGACCCCATGATGACGCCGACCAGCGGTGGCTGGTTCATCCAGCATTCTCCCCAAGCTTCAAAAAGGCAATGTTAGCAGGCAGGAGACGGCAGGGGGTTAGCGGTAATGCACTGACACCGAACATCAATGTTCTGGGTTAACATTTCGGAATGAACGTATCGACGCCCCTGCTAGACATCCTGTGCTGCCCGGTCAGTCGCGAACCACTGCTGCCACTGAGCGGCAAGCGGCTTGCCCGCGTCAACAAGGAAATCGCCGCCGGTCAACTGAAAGACGTTGACCACCAGACGCTGCAAGCTCCACTCAAGGCCGCGCTGATCACCCGCGATGGCAAGCTGATCTATCCGGTCGAGTCCGGCATTCCCGTATTGCTGTCAGAACGTGCCATTGCAACCTTGCAGTTCGAGCCGCCCCTTTGATTCCCGACTATCGGCAGATCGAGGCCGAGGTTGCGGCTGCCCTGGCTGAAGACCTCGGGCACGGTGACGCCAGCGCCGAACTGATTGATCGCGAGCAAACCAGTGTTGCCTGGCTACTGTGTCGCGACCCGGGAGTGATCGCCGGGCAGGCTTGGGCGAATGCGGCCTTTCACTGCCTTGACCCAACCTGCCGGGTCGACTGGCAGGTCTCGGAGGGTCAGGCCATCAGCGCCGGTCAGCAATTGGCCAGGATCGAGGGCCGCTCTCACGCCCTGCTCAGCGCCGAACGCACCGCCCTGAACTTCCTCCAGTTGTTATCGGGAGTAGCGACTACCACGCGTCGCTACGTCGAGGCGGTCAGCGATTGGCCCTGTCGCATTCTGGACACGCGCAAAACCCTGCCCGGTTTGCGCCTGGCCCAGAAATACGCTGTTCGCATTGGCGGCGGCCATAACCACCGGTTGGGCCTGCATGACCTGATCATGCTGAAGGAAAACCACTTGGCCGCCGCTGGCGGCATTGGCCCGGCCGTGGCCGCCGCGCGCAAGCGCTGGCCCACCCTGATGGTGGAAGTCGAAACGGAGTCCCTGGACCAGGTCGAGCAGGCAGTCGCCGCCGGTGCCGACCGGATCATGCTGGACAACTTCAGTCTTGAGGCCATGCGCGAGGCCGTGAAACGGGTCGACGGACGGGCGGTTCTCGAAGCCTCGGGCGGTGTCGAACCCGACCGCATTCAGTCGATTGCCGCGACCGGCGTGAATGACATCTCGGTGGGCAACCTGACCAAGACCGTCCAGCCGCTGGATCTATCGCTGCGGTTCGAAACCGCCTGAGCCTGAGCTGCTCGAAAACTGCCTTAAAGCGTTTCGATATTGTCCTTGATCCAGGCCGCGCGCTCCTGAATCGCGTCGACGCGGTCCTGGCTCATCCGATCGACGTTCTTGTACATCATCCCCATGCGCGGATTGCGGGAGAAACGTTGGCGGTGACGAATCAGGAAGTCCCAGTACAGCGCATTGAATGGGCAGGCCTTGTCGCCCAGCGTGTCCTTGACCTGGTAAGGGCAGTTGGCGCAGTGGTTGCCCATGCGCTGGATGTATTTGCCGCTGGCGGCATAGGGCTTGGAGGCCAGCAGCCCGCCATCGGCGTGCATCACCATGCCAAGGGTATTCGGTAGTTCGACCCAGTCGTAGGCATCGGCATACACCGCCAGATACCACTCGCAGATTTCTTGCGGAACGATGCCCAGCAGCAAGGCAAAATTGCCAGTGACCATCAACCGCTGGATGTGGTGGGCGTAGGCCAGCCGGCGGGTGGAGTCGATGGCTTTTTCCAGGCAACGCATCCGCGTCTCGCCGCTCCAGTACCAGGATGGCAATGACTGGTTTTCATTCAGGGCATTACGCTCGTCATAGCCGGGCATTTCGCGCCAGTAGATACCGCGAATGTATTCACGCCAGCCAATGATCTGGCGAATGAATCCCTCAACCGCGTTAAGCGGGGCGTCGCCGGACTGCCAAGCCTGTTCGGCCCGTCGGCAGACCTCAAGCGGGTCGAGCAAACCCAGGTTCAGGGCCGCCGACAGCCGGGCATGAAACAGATAGGGTTCATCATCGTCCAGCGCATCCTGGTAATCGCCGAAATTCGGCAAGACGCGGTTGATGAAATGACTCAGGGCGCGCTCGGCCTGGGCGTGGGTCACCGGCCAGTCAAATTCCTCAAGCTCACCGAAATGGTCGATGCTGTTTTCGACCAGATCAAGTACCTCGCGGGTGGTGTCATCCGGGGTGAACGACATCGGCGCGACCACGGCCGGCTCGCCCTTCCAGGGCTTGCGGTTGGCCTTGTCGTAGTTCCAGGCACCGCCGGCCGGACCCGTACCGTCCATCAGAAGATCATGGCGCTTGCGCATCTCGCGATAGAAATACTCCATGCGCAATTGCTTGCGCCCGCTCGCCCAACGTTCGAAAGCATCCGGCTGGCAAAGGAATCGGGTGTCTTCCAGCCAGGTAACGGGCAGGCCGAAGCGCTTCTCCCAGCCGCTGAACTCCTCGACCAGGCGCTGTTCACCCGGCCAGGCCAGCACGATTTCCGAAATATCACCCTTGTCGATTTCCGCCGCGACCATGTCGCTGAACGAGGCAAACCGAGTCTCGTCATCATAGCGACGATAGCGAATGGACCAGCCGGCCCTGGCGAGGCTTTCCGCGTGATGGCGCATGGCGGCAAAGATCAATGCAATCTTCTGACCGTGATGCCAAACATAGGACGCCTCGTCGGACAGTTCCCCCATCAGCAGCAAATCGCTGCCCGGGTCGAGCGCATCAAACAGTGCATGGTTCTTGTTGAGCTGGTCACCCAGAATCAAACCCAGACGGGTCATCGTGGAGTCTCCGAAAACGGGACACCGACGGTAGCACGGCCCAGGCCAAGGACCCGTCAGTAATTCGAGCAAAGTTTGACCGCGGTCAATTCCCCCCGCCTCCCGCTTGCCTAGACTGGATCCAACGATTTGCAACCCCACCTTGAAACCCATCATTTAGGAGATACAACATGATCCGCACACTTGGTACTTTGGCCGTTGCAGGCCTGCTGTCGGCCGGCGCCATGGCCCAATCCCAGGGCGACTGGATTTTCCGTGCCGGTCTCGGCAACGTCAGCCCCGATACCTCCAGCGGCAACCTGGTCTTTGAGGGCACTGAGCTAGAGGGCTACCAGATTGATGTCGGGAGCAACACTCGTCCGGTTTTCAACCTGACCTGGATGGCCACCGACCACATTGGCCTCGAAGTGCTGGCCGCCTGGCCGTTCGAGCACAGCATCAAGGGCGACAGCGCCATTGAGGGCCTTGGCAAGCTGGGTGATACCAAGCACCTGCCGCCGGTACTGAGCCTGCAGTATCACTTCCGCCCGAACGAGACCTTCCGTCCGTACGCCGGCCTGGGCATCAATTACACCTATTTCTTTGATGAAAGCACCACCGATTCACTGCACCAGGGCATCATCGGCACCGCCAATGCGGCGCTGGGCACCGACTACTCGGGCGGCAGCACCAGCATGAACATCAAGAACTCCTTCGGCGTGGCGCTGCAGTTGGGTGCCGACTTCCAGATCAGCGAACAGCTGTTCCTGAACTTCGACCTGCGCTGGATCGACATCGAGGCCGACGCCCGTCTTCGCACCACGACCACCGACGGTGCCGGCGCCACGGTCAACCTGAACAGCCGCGTCAAGGCCGACATCGACCCCTGGGTCTTTTCCACCACGCTCGGCTTCCGCTTCTGATCGACAGGCTCCATTCGTACCCTCGACTTGGCCATGCCCCCGGGCATGGCCTTTTTTTTCACCGGTTGTATACACTGTTGGCCTTGACCACACGAACCGAGTGCCATGGGTGCTGCAACCCGTTACCTGGACAGCGATCAGCCATTTGCCCTCTATCGGGGAGAAATCTTGCCCGGTCTGCGCCTGGCCTGGGAGAGCTGGGGACGTCTCAATGACGACAAATCCAATGCCATCCTGATTTTTACCGGGCTGTCACCAGGCGCCCATGCGGCGTCCAGCGAACTGGACCCGGAACCCGGCTGGTGGGAGCCGATGATCGGCCCCGGCAAGCCCATCGATACTGATCACTATTTCGTTCTCTGCGTCAACTCGCTGGGTTCCTGCAAGGGATCGACCGGCCCGGCTAGCATCAACCCGAGAACCGGCAAACCCTGGCGACTGGGCTTCCCCGAGCTTGCCATCGAGGATATTGCCCGGGCCACTCGGCTGGTCGTTCAGCATTTGGGGATTGATCAGCTGGAGGCGGTCATTGGCCCGTCCATGGGCGGCCTGACCGCCCTGGCCTGGCTCAAGCAATTCCCCGAGAGCTGCCGCAAGATTGCGCTGATTTCGACCGCCTGCTCGGCCACCCCGTTTGCCATTGCCATTCGCTCACTTCAGCGCGAAGCCATTGTCACGGATCGCAATTTCCGCGATGGACGCTACACCGATGACGACTGGCCGGAAGTGGGTATGCGCCTGGCTCGGAAACTGGGCATGATTACCTATCGCTCGGCCCAGGAATGGCGGCAGCGTTTTGGTCGCAAGCGGCAGGATTACTTTCCGCAGACGCTTTTTGGCATGCGCTTCGAAGTCGAGTCTTACCTCGAGACCCATGCGCGCAAGTTTGTCGGACAGTTCGACCCCTGCTGCTACCTCTACCTGTCACGCGCCATGGACAACTTCGATGCCTGCGACAGCGACGAAAGCCTGAAAAGCCTGTTCCAGCGCTGTTTTTCCGGCCATGCCCTGGTCATTGGCGTGGAAACCGACTTTCTTTTTCCTGTCGACCAACAGCGGGACCTTGCCCAGGCGCTGGAAGCGACGGGCTCTGAAGTGAGTTTTCATGCGCTGGACTCGCTGCAGGGGCACGATGCCTTTCTGGTCGATATGGACGGCTTCGCTGACCCCATTCGCGAGTGGCTTCAACAGCCTTTACTTTCAGCGACGAAAACCGCAAAATAGCGGGCTTACCGCTGCCGGGGTGGCGGAACTGGTAGACGCGCCGGATTCAAAATCCGGTTCTGGAAACAGAGTG
>PWYW01000047.1 GCA_003567685.1 Gammaproteobacteria bacterium | reverse complement strand
TCGATCAGTACCGCGGCCTACGCTGTCTTGCGCTGGTACATCGAGGATGTGGATACCTTGAGCTGGCCGCCTGACGCCACTGAGCTGTTCAATCATCGGCACAGCGTGCCCTGGGTGTTTGCCCGTCGAGTCATGGATGCGCTGCCGTCAATGACCCTTGGCAAGCTGCCGCTGCCCGATGGTGCCAATGCCACGCTGGATGTGGTGGTGGACCGTTTGTTGCTGCAGGAGCACACCGAGAGCCTGGTTGCGGCCGTAGGTTGGGAAGCCATGGCTGAGGCCTATCGGGCGGTGATGTGGGATGCCGGGATCTACCTTCCCACCGAAACGCTGCTTGGACTTTCCTCGCTGTCGTATTACTGCCCGCATCTGATCAGCCTCTGCGAGGCCTCCTTTCAGACGTTTGCCGGCCAGCCCTATCATTCCAACGGCACGCAAGGGGGCGCAGCCGACCTTGTTTTTCGGGCCTTGCAGGACAGCGTGTTTGGCGACGGATTCAGGCCCCCGGAAGACAACCTGCGCGCGATTCGCATGACCGGTGAAAGTGGGGCGCCTCTGAGTGAATTCATCGGCTTTATTACCCATCCGGACTTTGGTCAGATCGAACGCAGAAGCATCGTCGAATTCGCCGACCTGCGCTTGCTCGATGCCTCCGAGATTCTGCCCTTGGGTGCGGTCAATCAACAGATTCGGTTGACCTACCCGAACGGGGAGCTGCCCGACGAGATCATGAGCGGCCCACCATCGCCGCGAGGTGTCAGTGGCAACCTGTATCCGACACCATCCTGGTCTGGCCCCCAGCCGGGGGAAAGCTGGCATATGCCGATTCGCCTGGGCTCAAGTAATGAGGTGTCGTCTACCCGTGTTTTTCGCTGGGACAAGCTGACCTTCGGTGCCAATGGGGTCGGCCAATCGCTGCTTTCAGGCCTGAGTTTTCAGTATGTGATGAACGATGGCATTCTGAAGTTGGATGGCCCTGACATCGGCCGGCATCGCTTTCGCTTCCTCGGGGGCGACCTTGATCGGCACGCACTGGTGAAGACCACTTACCGGGGTGGAACCGAGGCGATGGCTTCTGAAACGCTGTCGCTGGTCAGAGACAATGACCCGCCCGCGTTCGTTCCGGAATCCGTGCCGGTCCGCTTCTTCGGAGGCTTTGATCTTGACGAAAGGAACCTGATTCCCGTTGGTGGCTTCCCCCGGGCCTACCTGGTCTTCCACCTGGATACGGACGGCACCGGTTGGCAAGCCTCGATGGAGGACCCTTCGCAGCCCGGGAGGCCGGCAAGTTCGGGTGATCTCTCCTGGCACATAGACGAGCATGGTCGATTGGTCATTGAACGGTCCTTCGGCACTGTGTCCATTTCTCGCGCCTGGTCGCCAATGGCAAAGCATGGTCCTAGTGGAGATCTGTATGTCAATGAACTGGGTCCGTTGATCACGAGCGAAGTCGACCATGAATTTTCGCTCATTCCGGGTCGTTTGAACCTCTACCGCAGGATTGAAATGCCTGATTGATCATTGACCAGACAGGGCCCGGAACTTCACCGCTCCCGGCAAAGGAGCATTTCTGATTTATCCCCTGAGCAAGAGTGCGCTTCGGTATTGATCAAAACTAAAAGGGAGGTGCTCAGGTTTCTCGCCGACTGCGGCGAGCGAAAGACCGAAGCAACACCACAAAAGGCCGCGCGGTAGCTTTCGCGCCTGCCCGAGTAAAGCCAAGGTTAATTCTGTTCTAAAGCCTAGCGCGCCAGCATGTCCTCCGCGCCGGAGTTGCTGAGACAACCGACTATTTCCGCAATGCACTACCCCTGGCCATCGACAACATGATGGTGCTGCACCAGGCCGGGGTGCGGATTGCGCTTGGCACGGACAGCGGCACGTTTCCAAGGCTATTTCGAGCACATGGAAATGGCCATGAAGCAGGAGGCCGGCATGATGCCGCTGGAGATCCTGCGCTCGGCCACCATTGACGCGGCCGACTGCATGAACCTGGGGCATTTAATCGGCACGCTGGAAAGCGGCAAGCAGGCCGATTTCATTGTTGTTCGGCAAAACCCGCTTGACGACATCAACCATCTGCGCTCGCTTGAGGCGGTATACATCGGCGGCGGCGCCGTGGACGACGTCATCCAGGACGACTGAAGGTAGGCGCGCCGCCGGCCCTCGATGAATACGAGAGGGCCATGGCGTAGAAAAAAGTTTCGCTGCGTTGTTTGAGGTGAGTCTGGAAAATTCACTCACCAATCAAACCTGGCCCGTGCGTCGACAAAACGAACGCGCCTGGCCAGGCAGGAGGACAACATCATGCGTTTCGTTTATCGAACCCGCCGAATTGCCACCCTGGGTGTCATCGCCCTGGCATTTGCGATGACCACAACAAGCGGCTCAAGCAGCGAGGGCCAGGTCTACACGATCGACCCGGAACTGCGCAGCAGTTTCATGAGCCAGGTCGGTACCCTGCTGGATATTCCCGAGAGCCTTCGCGATGAAATCCTGATTTCCGCGGAAGAGCACGAGCACCTGTACACGGTTGATACGGTGGACGGTGATTTGCCGTATTGGAAGTCGGTTCGGGTGTCGGTGCTGCTGGACGAAGACGGCCATATGCTCACCCATGATCAGGCGCTGTCGCCGGAGGTCGATGTGTCCAGACAGTTCCGGATTCGTGACAATCCCTGCGACCCGCTGGTATCGAAATATCTGGTCGAGGAAAACGGCTTTGCCGCCACCGAGTTGATTTTCCAACTTCACCAGTCGACCGACGACGAGTCCATTGAAGTGCATGCCCATGTCAGGGACTTTGCCACCGGGCAGCTGATGCAGGGTGACCGTACGACCCGGAATGAGAGAACCGCGTCGGCGCGCGCAGATGCGCTGGTCGAGGTCTGGGAGTTTTCCGATTTCGTTGACGCGCAGGCGCTTCCGCCGCGCGATACGCCGGCCAGCCGGTCGCGCGACATCGAGGTATCGGGCAGCGATGATTGCAGCATTCGCCTGCGTCTTGGCGAGGGTGCTGAAGAGGTCATCGTCACCTACTCCACGAAGGAAGATTTTTCCCATTACTACATCGCAGCCGCCGATGGCGCCGAGCTCTACATTGCCCAGAACAACGTCGCCGTTTACGCACCGGGCGGCATGGGCTGGATCGACATGAGTTCGATCATGCGTGGCAGCAGCCTTGGCTGGAGCGACATCCAGGACCAGGGCATGGCGCCGGACATGGGCGGCATTGATGATTTGCCCATTGACATCACGCCGAATGCGCAAATGGAGGAATTGATGCCGCGCATGCCCTGGTGGCTGGCATCGCACCTGGGCTGGAACCAGCTTTGGCAGGCCGGGATGCTGGACGACGAAGGCGGCCAGGAGTTGGCGAGGGTGAGCTGCCCGCACGGCGGTTCGGACTGCGTCGAAATCGAAATCAACCAGGGCACGCTGACTTACGACAACCGGCGGCGCCTGGTGGCTATTGGCCTGACCGAGGAAGACATGGAGTTGACCTTCGAGTACGGCGGGCCGGAGTGGGTCAGTCGCCGCCCGCCGGACTGGTAACTGGCCAAGCCCCGACGTTTGGCAGAATGTGGGCCGCGTTTCCGTAATCATGGGCAGAGGCCCATAGTGACCAAAGGAGCAATCTCCATGAAACCCACCGCAATCCGCCTGACCCTAGGTTCAATCGCGCTGGGCTGTGTGCTGGCCAGCAATGCCAACGCCGACATGCCCGGCCCCAGCCCGGCGATGTTGTTCGAGATGATGGGCACCTCGGACTGCGAGACCATTCCTGCCGATTTGCCCGCCTCCCAGATGCGTGAGGGCGTGGAAGCCATGCTGGCCGATGGCCAACCCCTCAGCGCCGTGGAATTGGAGGGCCTGTTCAGCGGATCGCATCATGCCTTGACGCTGTTTGGCAGCCGCCACCCGGAAACGGGCTTCGCGGCGGTTCATTCCACCTGGGTCGAAATGGAAGACCTTGGCCTGGTCACGCTCTGCATCCTCACGGCCCAGGGCAGCACCAGCCCGATGGAAATTGGCCAGTTCGACCTGGCAGAACCTGATGGCGGCGAGGACAATGAGTTTGTCGCCCTGGGCATCTTGCTTGAGCTGGCCCCCAGCGGTCGTCAAACCGATGAGGGCCGCGACATCTATCGGCAGCGAATCATCGGTGAAGCCGTGTTTGATTCGGGAACGCTCGAATTGACTGCGCTTGCCGACGAGACCGTGTCCGGCACTCTGGAATTGCACGGACAGCTGCTACTGGACGAGGGTGAACGCCGCGAAACCCTCGGCCTGACAGCCGAACTCAACGGCTTGCCCGGCATGGAAAATATCCCCGACCTGAGCCTTGACCGGTAAACCGTCCACGTATTTCTGTCCCTGACTTCCACGGAGCCCTTTATCCCATGTCCACCGTCAAACGTTCATCCCGTCTCCCTGCGCTTGGCGCTGCGCTGGCCTTTGGCCTGGCCAGTGGCCTTGCCACCGCCACGCCCATCGAGCACAGCTTCACTTTTCAGGAAGTGGACTGGGCAAGCGCCGGCGTCGCCGGTGTAGGCGATCGTGGTGTCGGCACCATCGAGCTCAATGGCATTCAGGGCGAAATCATCCAGGCGTTCTTTTATTGGCACGGCATCAACCGCAATCAGACGGAGCCCTACGACAACCCCATCGTGGTGTTTGAAGGCGAATCGATCGCCGGTACGATGCTCGGCGACGGCGGCACCAACTGCTGGCCCGACCGGGAAGAAGGTACCAGTCGCGCCTACCGAGCCGACGTCACGCGCCTGATCCAGGGCAATGGCGAATACAGCTTCGCCGGCCTGACAGAAGGCAGCAACTTCGACGCCAACGGCGCTTCGCTGCTGGTTGTCTTCCAGCCTGAAGACGGCGCGGCAACCAGGGACCTGGTGATCTTCGACGGCAATGATTCCAGCCATCCGGAAGGTCATCCAGACCAACATGAGGGCTGGAACGCCACGCTGGGCCCGATTGCTTACGGCGGCGGTGACGTGATTGCCGAGTTCCATGTGGCCGATGGCCAGTGGCAGCCCGTGGGCGACCGAGGCGAAGGCGTCACCTTCACAACCGCCAACGGATCGATTCATTTGCCGGATGAAGATCGCTACTGGTCGGGTCATTCACTCCCCAACATGGGTCGGTCGCGGGCGCGCGACTTCCGCCAGTTTGAAGCCGAAGGCCGGCTGAGACGGGGCCGCGGACATCTCTGGGACATCCATGAATTCGATATCACCGACGCGTTCGGCGGTGTCTCCGGCGACATCACGCTAGAGCTAAGCGGCATGACCCAACCGACGGACTGCAAGGCTTTGATCGCGCTGGCCATCGGCCTCGAAGCCGGCAGCGCACCCCCCGCGCCCACCACCACGGCTCGCGTCGAGCCAGTCCAACCAGAGCCGGCAGCAGCGCCAGTGGCCGCGGCTGCGCCGCCTCCACGCCCTGAACCGGCCCCGCAACCACCATCCGAGCCTCTGCCCGAATGGGAAACTGATCGTCCCATCCTGGCCGTCGTTGAATTCACCAATGACGCAACCAATGTCGGCTGGTGGGGCGGTGGCGTTGGCCATGAGCTCAGCAGCATGCTGGCCACGGAACTAGCGGCCATCGATGCCTTCGTGGTCGTCGAACGTGACCGACTCGAGCGCATCATCGAAGAACAAGACCTCGGCGCCTCAGGGCGAGTGCGGTCGGATACTGCCGCCCAAAGCGGGCGACTGGTCGGCGCGGAATACCTGGTCATGGGCACCGTGACCGACTACAGCGAAGGCAGCAGCCGCAGCAGCGGCGGCGTCAATATTCGGGGGCCCAGCATTGGTGGTCGTCGCGCCAACATCGGCGTTGGCGGACAACGTAGCGAAGCCTACGTGGCGATCGATATTCGCGTGGTGCACGCCAGCACCGGGGAAATCACGCACGTCCGCACCATCGAAGGCCGCACCCAGGACAGCGGCGTTTCCCTGCGCGCGTCGAGCGGCCGCCTCAGCGGGAATCTGGCCAACGAGAACGACACCCCGGCCGGTGAAGCCATCCGCGCTGCGCTGATCGAGATCACCGATTTCCTCGAGTGCGAAATGGTGCTGCAAACCTCGGCCTGTCGGGCCCAGTACCAGCAGCGCGAGGATCGCCGCCGCGAACGCACCCGCGGCGCCATTCGTTTCTAGGAGCCATGCGTTCGTGACTGCCTGGCGGATGAATGCCGCTTGGGAATCCAGCGCCCATAGAGGGTTCCAGGCATCCGGTGGCGTCAGCACTCGCCAGCAGCCGGCGCCGCTCGCCGCTCGCCGCTGGCCACCAAGACCAAACAAAGCCAAGACCATGGCTGAGACATCCGCGCAATGAGGCCGCCGAAAGCAACCTGAATTTCAGCCTGGGCTGTTACAGTCTCGGCCTTGTTGATCGAAAAAGGACTGCAACTCATGCCTGCCATCAAGGCTGTTTACGAACAACGCGGCAGCCAGCCGCACAAACTGATCCAGGCCGTCGAGTTCGAGCCGGCACAGCCCGGCGCCGGCGAAGTGCTGGGGGAACTGCTGGCCGCCGCCATCAACCCGTCCGACCTGCTTACCCTGACCGGCGATTATGGCGTGTTGCCCGACCTGCCGGCGGTTGGCGGCAACGAAGGCGTGGGCAAGGTCGTTGCCCTTGGCAGTGACGTCAAGGGTTTGGAAACCGGCCAGACCGTGTTGCTACCGATTGGCTGCGGCACCTGGTGCAGCCACCTGGTGCTGACGGCACGCGATCTGATTCCCCTGCCCGGCCAGGCCGACCCCCTGCAACTGGCCATGCTGACCATCAACCCGCCCACGGCAGCTCTGCTGCTCAGCGAGATCGTCACGCTGGGCGAGGGCGACTGGGTCATTCAAAATGCCGCCAATTCGGCGGTCGGCGGTTACCTGGTCCAGCTGGCCAAAAGCCGCAACATCAAGACCGTCAACGTGGTTCGCCGCGAATCGGCCGTGGAGGCCGTCAAGCAGGCCGGTGGCGATGTGGTGGTGGTGGACGGGCCAGACCTGGCCAAGCGCGTGGCCGAAGCCACCGGCAAGGCCAGGATTCGCTTGGGCATCGATGCGGTCGGCGGCGAGGCCACCGAACGCCTGGCGGCCTGCCTGGCCGGCGGCGGCACGCTGGCCAACTACGGCATGATGAGCGGCGAACCTTGCCAGATTTCGGCCGGGCAGCTCATTTTCCGCGGCATCACCCTGACCGGGTTCTGGCTGGCCAGCTGGTTCCGCCAGGCCACACCCGAGCAGCAAAAGGCCCTGTTTGGCGACCTGATCGGCAAGATCGCTGCCGGCCAGCTAAAAGCCCCGGTGGCCGGAACCTACCCGCTGTCGCGCGTGGCCGACGCGCTGGAAGCCGCCGCCCAGGGCGAGCGCAACGGGAAAATCCTGCTGGTTCCCTAACCATCAGCTCAGCCCGGCAAATTGCTCTGTTAAAGGGCCCAGCAGGGCGCGGGCCCGCCACGGGCAGTTGATCACGGCCATGCCGCAGCCGGTCATGCGGCCCAGTCGCTGGGCCGGGCTGAAGTTCACCCGCAAATCCAGCCATTGCTCATCGGTCAGGCCCAAAGCCCCAGGCAGGGCGTCCGGGGTTGTATCGCGGCCCTCGATGATCGGGTACCAGATCAGGTAAACGCCGTGGCCAAATCGCCGCAAGGCGGTTTTCAGCGCCCGGGTCATGATCTCGAGCTCGGTCTTGACCTCGAAGGACGGGTCGATCATCACCAGGCCGCGGCCACCGGGCGGCGGCAGAATCCTTTCCAGCGCCTGGTAGCCATCACCGGCAATCACCTCGACCTGGCGGTCGTTGGCAAAACACTCGGCCAGCCGTTCCTGTTCACGCGGGTGCAGCTCGCACAGGAACAAACGGTCATTCTTGCGCAACCGGCCACGCATCAGCAGTGGTGAGCCGGGGTACACCCGCAGCACGCCGTCCGGGTTGACGGCGCGTACGGCCTCCCGATAATCCTGCCAGGGGCCAGACAGATCATCACGCGCCCACAGCGGCTCGATGCCGGCGCGAAACTCGGCGGTTTTCAGCGCCATCTCGCTGTCGAGCCGGTAACGGGCGGCACCGGCGTGGGTGTCGACCAGCACGATGCCGTTGGGCTTTTCCTGCATGGCCGACAACAAGGTCAACAGCACGGTGTGCTTGAAGACATCGGCCGGGTTGCCGGCGTGGTAGCCGTGTTGATAGCTGAGCATGGCGCATTATCCCCGGCTGGGCTCGGCCTCATCAAGCCCGTCTTCGTCGCCTGACGAGTCGGCACGTTCTTCGCGATCCAATGAACGATCGGATGAGCGGTCGCGCGCCAGATAGAGATAGGCGGCCGGCACCACGAACAGGGTAAACAGCGTGCCGATCGTCATGCCGCTGGCAATCACCAGGCCAATGGCAAAGCGCGAGCCAGCGCCGGGACCACTGGCCACCAGCAGTGGAATCATCGCCAGCACGGTCGCCGTGGTGGTCATCAGGATCGGGCGCAGGCGAATCGAGGTGGCCTCTTCAATGGCCTCGCGCCTGGAATGGCCTTCATCCTGAAGCTGGTTGGCAAATTCCACGATCAGGATGCCGTGCTTGGCGATCAGGCCAATCAGCGTCAGCAGCCCGATCTGGGTGTAGATGTTCAGCGTGGTTACGCCCAGCGAAATGAAGATCAGCGCGCCGCAGATGCTCATCGGCACCGTCACCATCATGATGCCGGCATCGCGGAACGACTCGAACTGGGCCGCCAGCACCAGGAAGATCACGATCAGCGCAAAGAAGAAGGTAATGACCAACTGCTGCCCCTCGGCGACAAACTGCCGGCTCTGGCCGGCATAGTCAACGCTGTAGCTGTTGGGCAGGATCTCGGCCGCGGCCTCCTCGAGCACGGCCAGCGCCTCGCCCAAGGTCACGCCCGGCCTTGGCACCCCGGAAATGGTCACGGCATTGAGCTGCTGGAAGCGCTTGAGCTGGCGTGGCTGGACGCTGGGCTCCAGCTCGATCAGACCGGCCATCTGAACCAGTTCGCCGTCGCGGTTGCGGGTGTAGAAGTCACCCACCTGCTCGGGGTTAAGGCGGTCGGAGCGTCGCACCTGCGGGATCACCCGGTACGAGCGGTTGTCCATGGCAAAGCGACCGACAAAACCGCCCGACAGCATGGCCGACAGGTCACCGGAGATCTGCTGCATGTCGACACCCATCAGCGCAGCTTTCTCGCGATCAATCACGATTTCCTGCTGCGGACGGTCGATGTCCAGATCGGAGTTGACGAAGATGAAGCGGCCCGACTGCATGGCCCGCTCCATCAACTGGTCGGCAAAGGTTTCGATGTTTTCAAACGGCTCGGTCGAACCGATCACGAACTCCACCGGCGGGCCGCCACCACCCGGGGTGGGCAGGTCGGGCGGCACCACGGCAAAGGCCTGAAGTCCGGGAATGCCGTCAAGGAACGGCTGAACCGTTTCCTCCAGAAGCGTCTGGGTGCTGACATCACGCTGGTCCCAGGGCTTGAGAACCAGGCCGGCAATGGCCTGGTTGGTCGAGCCAATGCCGCCGCCACCAAAGCCGTTGATGATGAACACGCCTTCCAGGGCCTCGGTGTCTTCCCCCAGCTGGTTCAGCCGACGGGTGTTGCGCTCGAGGTTGTCCAGGGTGGCAAACGGGTCAGCCTCCATGATCGAGAAGATGAAGCCCGGGTCTTCCGGCGGTTCCAGCTCGGACTGGCTGGTCACGAACAGGAAATAGCAGGAGACGATCACGATCAGGCCGAATACCGCCAGCACGTGGCGGTCGTCCAGCCAACTGCGCAAGACATCCCGATAGCGGCGACGCAGGCCGTCGAAGCGCTTGTCCAGCCAGGCCGCCAGTTTCGGCCGGCTGCCGGTCCGGCGCGACTTGAGCACGCGCGAGCACAGCATCGGCGCCAGGGTGATGGCGACCACGCCAGACAAGATCACGGTTGCAGCGAGGGTAAAGGCAAACTCGATGAACAGCGTGCCGGTCAGGCCGCCGACAAAGCCGATGGGGGCGAACACCGCAATCAGGGTGGTCGACATGGCCACGATCGGCCAGGCCAGCTGGCGTGCGCCAATCAGCGCGGCCTCGACGCGGCGCTTGCCGTTCTCCATCTGCCGCTCGATGTTCTCCAGCATGATGATGGCGTCATCGACCACGATGCCGATGGCCAGGACCATCGCCAGCAGGGTGAGCAGATTGATCGAAAAGCCCATCAGCTGCATCAGGAAGAAGGTACCGATCAGCGAGATCGGCACCGACAGGGCCGGGATCAGCGCGCTGCGCGCCGAGCCCAGGAAGGCATAGATCACCAGCACCACGATCACCAGGGCCAGAAAGATGGTGAAGATCACCTCACTGATGGCGCTCTCGATGTACTCGGTCGAGTCGTAGGAAATGGTCGCCTGCAGGCCCTCAGGCAGGCGCGGGATGATCAACGCATCCCAGACCTCGCGGACCTCGGCAATCACGTCCAGCGCGTTGGCGTCCGGCGCGATTTCCACGCCAATGAACACGGCATCCAGTCCGTTGTAGGACACCGAGGCGTCAAAGCTTTCCGGCCCCAGCTCCACCTCGGCGATGTCTTCCAGGCGAACCAGCGCGCCGTTCTCCGAGCGCACCACCATGCGCTCGAACTCCCCGGGTGTCTGCAAGTCGGTATTGGCGGTGAGATCAACCGCCACCATCTGGCCCTTGGTTCGGCCGACGGCCGAGAGCACGTTGTTGGCCATCAAGGCCTGGCGGACATCGCTGCCGGTGATGTTGAGTGCCGACATGCGCTCGGGGTCCAGCCAGATGCGCATGGCAAAGGTACCGGCCCCCAGGATCTCGGCCTGCTGCACGCCCGGAATGGTCGCCAACTGGGGTTCGACCTCACGCACCAGGTAATCGGTGATCTGGCTATCATCGAGCAGATCGGAAAAGAACGACAGGTACATGGCCGCCACCTGTTCGCCGACCGACAATTCAATCACCGGGTCTTCGGCCTCGGACGGCAATTCGGAACGCAACTTGTTGACCTGGGCCGAGATCTCGGTCAGCACGGCATTCGGGTCGGCATCCAGCCGCAGGTAGGCCTGGATGATCGACGTGCCGGCCACCGAGGTGGATTCGATGTAGTCAATGCCCTCCGCCTGGGCCACCTCGCGCTCCAGCGGGGTGGTGATGAAGCCCTGGATCAGTTCGGCATCGGCCCCGAAGTACTGGACCGAGACGGTGATGATGGCGTTCTGGATTTCGGGAAACTGGCGCACGTTGAGGTCGAACATCGACCTCAAGCCCAGCAGCAGGATGAACAGGCTGACCACGATGGCCAGCACCGGACGTTTGACGAAGATATCGGTAAATGGCATGTCGGACCTCTCCCGGCTCAGCCGTTGTCCGGACGCGGATCAGCGTCTTCGGTCGGACGGGTATCCTCGTCGTTGTCGATC
>PWYW01000070.1 GCA_003567685.1 Gammaproteobacteria bacterium | reverse complement strand
TGAGGTCCCGGCTCTGCGGCCGGGATGACAGCTCGGGCATTGAAGTCCCGGCACTGTGGCCGGGAGCGATGACAGCTTGGTACCCCCCGCACTCATTGTCATCCCGGAACGGCCAAAGGCCGTATCCGGGACCTCAGAAACGCTTCAATCGGGGTGCCTGCCAACGGCAGGTCTGAGATCCCGGCTCTTCGCTTCGCTGCGGCCGGGACGACATCTAGCGTTCCGGGATCTACTGCTCTCGCAGGCGTTTGATTTGCCGGCGTTGGCGTTTGTCGGGGCGGCCCTGGGGGGCGGTTTCGTTCTGGCTTCTCAGCAGGCGGTTTTGTTCGATTTTCTCTTCGCGGGCTTTCTGGCTGGCTTCGCTTTCGGCATACAGCTCGCGGGCCAGCGGGGCGGACAGGCGGCGTTCGCTTAAATCCAGCACTTCGATTTCATAGGCGTATTCGCCACGGGTAATCCGCAGCTTGTCGCCCTCGCGCACCAGCCGCGAGGGCTTGGCGCGCTGGCCGTTGATATCAACATGGCCACCCTTGATAGCGGTTTGCGACATCGAGCGGGTCTTGAAGAACCGGGCCGCCCACAGCCATTTGTCCAGGCGAACCGAATCAGACATCAGGGCGGGCGCCTTTTGCTTCCAGCCGCTCCAGGCGCTGGTTGATGCTGCGCAGCTCGGTCAGCAGTTCCTGGCGCTGTTCTTCTTCCTCGTCGGCGTGAATCGACTGGGTGGCCGTCACGATGATGGCGATGAACAGGTTCAGCACCATGAAGCTCGACACCAGGATGAACGGCACGAAGTACACCCAAATCCACGGGTAGACCTCCATCATCGGCCGGGCGACGCCGCTGGACCAGGACTCCAGCGTCATGATCTGGAACAGCGAGAACAGGCTCAAGGCCAGATTGCCCCAGTATTCCGGGAATTCGTCGCCGAACAGCATGGTGCCCATGACGGCAAAGACGTAGAACACCAGCAGCAGCAACAGCGCCGTCCATCCCATGCCGGGCAAGGCGCGCATCAGCGATTCGATGATGACGCGCAACTTGGGCACCTGGGAGAGCAGGCGCAGCACGCGCAGGATACGCAGCGCGCGCAGAATCTCCAGCGGCCCAGTGGCCGGCATCAATGAGATGCTGACGATGAGAAAGTCGAAGATGTTCCAGCCAGAGCGGAAAAAGCGCGGGCCGAAGGCCAGCAACTTGAGCACAATTTCGACCACGAAAACGGTCAGAATCAGGCCGTTGACCAACGACAGCGCCGGACCGGCGGCCAAGACCAGCCGGTCCGAGGTTTCCAGGCCCAGGATGATCGCGTTGATCACGATCAGCCCGATGATGAAGCGGGTAAAGGGAGCGCCTTCTACCCAATCACCCAGCTTTTGCCGCCAGGGGGCGACGACCGGATCGCCCGGCCGAGCCTCAGGCCGAGGCGGCATTCGATTGCACTCCGTCGCTGTTGCCCAGGGCATCCACCAGCAGGCGGTTGACCCGCTGGACATAAGCGGCCGGATCGGCCAGTTCGCCGCCTTCGGCCAACAGGGCCTGGTCCAGCAGCAGCTCGGACAGCTCGCCGAAGCGCTTGTCGTCGCCTTCAGCCTCCATCAGCTTGAGCAGTGGATGGCCGGCATTGATTTCCAGGTCCGGCCTGGTGTCGGGCACGTCCTGGCCGGCCTGGCGCAGCAGTTTTTGCATTTGCAGGCTCATGCCGTGTTCATCAGACACCACGCAGCCGGGGGATTCGGTCAGGCGGCTGCCGGGCAGCACGTTGCCGACCCGCTCGCCCAGCGCTTTCTTGATGCGCCCGGCCAGAGCCTGGGCTTCCTCGCTGGGCTTGGCCTCGTCCTTGTCCAGATCCAGCTTGCCGCGCGCCACCGACTTGAGCTTCTTGCCCTTGTAGTCGTCCATGTGGGCAACCAGCCATTCGTCGATGCGGTCGGTCAGCAGCAGCACTTCGATACCACGCTGACGGAAGGCTTCCAGGTGCGGGCTGTTGCGGGCCACCTTCAGGCTGTCGGCGGTCAGGAACCAGATGGTGTCCTGGTCTTCGCCGGCCCGTTCGATGTAGGCATCCAGGCCGGTGGCGTCTTCACCGCCGGTGGTGGCAAAACGCAGCAGCGAGGCAATCCGTTCGCGCTGTTCGAAGTCTTCAATCACCCCTTCTTTCAGGATGCTGCCAAAGGCCTGCCAGAAGGTGTCCCAGGCTTCACCGCCCTGCTCGGCCAGCTTCTCGATCAAATCGAGGCTGCGCTTGACCACCGTGGCGCGGATTTTCTTCAGCAGCGGGCTGTCCTGCAGGATTTCGCGCGACACATTCAACGGCAGGTCGGCCGAATCGACCACGCCGCGCATGAAGCGCAGGTAACGCGGCACGAGCTGTTCGGCGGCATCCATGATGAACACCCGCTGGATATACAGCTTCAGCCCTTCGCGGTCGTCGCGGTTGATCAGCAGATCAAACGGCGCCTGGCCGGGCAGATACAGCAACAGGCTGTAGCTCTGGCTGCCTTCCACGTGATGGTGGGCCCAGCTGACCGGGTTTTCCGGGTCGCCGGTCAGGCCCTGGTAGAAGTTCTGGTAGTCCTCGTCGGACAGTTCGCCCCTGGGACGGGCCCACAGCGCCTGGCTCTCATTGACCGGCTCGCCGGCCTGCTCATCATCGCTCTTGCCGGCCTCGGACAGACGAATCGGGAAAGCGATGTGGTTGGAATAGTGGCGAATGATGCGTTCCAGCTCCCAGCGTGTCAGCAGGTCCTTGTGCTCGTCTTTCAGCTTGAGAACGATGTGGGTGCCCTGCTCGGCTCGCTCGATGGTTTCCAGCGAGTACTCGCCCTCGCCGGCCGATACCCAACGCACGGCCGTATCGGCCGCCTGGTCGGCGCGGCGGGTTTCCACCGTCACTTCCTCGGCCACGATGAAGGCGGCATAGAAGCCCACGCCGAACTGGCCGATCAGCCGGGCATCTTTCTTTTCGTCGCCCGACAGTGACTCCAGGAAATGACGCGTACCCGAGCGGGCAATCGTGCCCAGGTTTTCGATCACTTCCTCACGGCTCATGCCGATGCCGCGGTCGCGAACGGTCAGGGTACCGGCCTCGGCATCAAAGCCGATGTCGATGGTCAGATCCTGGTCAAGACCTTTCAGCGCGTCGTCGGTGAGTGCTTTGAAGCGCAGCTTGTCGCTGGCGTCCGAGGCGTTGGAAATCAGTTCCCGCAGGAAAATCTCGCGGTTGGAGTACAGCGCATTGATCATCAGCTTCAGCAGCTGGTGGACTTCGGTATCGAAGCGGCGGGTTTCGGTGGCTGGGTTCTGGCTCATGAACGGTGTATTCAGGGTTTGAACGGATGCCTCTGGAAGTGGGCGCCAGCAGGTCGTTTTTCAAGCAAGGGGCGCCAAATGCCAAGGGCTGATCCCGGCGCTTGAATCGGGCGAATTGTCACGATTTGCATACTTCTGGCCAAGCCACCATAATGACGCGCGCACTTCGGTCCAGCAACATCGGGGTTGCGCCTGAATTTCAAACCCAAAAACAAGAAGTTATGCGCCATCGTTATCAGATCACCATAACGGATTACAAGGGGGCGCGGCATTTTACTCTGAGCCAGATCATGCGCCGCATGCTGGCCGGGCTGCTGTTCGGCTTGCTGCTGATCTTCATCAGCGGCTCGCTGCTCATTCACCATCTGAACAGCCGTGTCGGAACCCTGGGTTCCCAGGTATCCGAGCTTCGCCAACTTCAGCAGGAACTCGACCAGCACAACCACAGCCTGCTGGCCGAAAGGGCCGCGCTGGAAAGCGAGGTGGACGAAAAGGCCCGCTCACTGGCCGCCATGGGCGACGAGCTGGAACACATCGAAATTCTCATTGGCTTGCGCAGCGAGCAGGATCGCCCGCTGGCACAGCGCCTGGATACGGCCAGCCAGACCGCTTTTGAAAAGCGACTGATGCTGGAGTCCATTCCCAGCGGTTTCCCGGTCGAATCGGAGCAGGTCACCAGCCCCTTTGGAAATCGCATTCATCCCATTACCCAACGTCGTGCCATGCATGGTGGTGTCGACCTGCGGGCACCGATGCGCACCCGGGTCTATGCCACCGCCGATGGCGTGGTTGAATGGGCATCAAAGCACCACAGCAGCGGCCTGGGCAAGATGGTGAAGCTGGTGCATAACTACGGCTTTTCAACCATTTACGGCCATCTTGACGAGATTGATGTCGGTGTGGGCAGCTACGTCCAGCGCGGTCAGTTCCTTGGCTGGTCGGGCAACACCGGTGCCTCCACGGCCCCGCATCTGCACTATGAAGTCCGGCACCTGAACCGCCGGCTTGACCCCTACCCCTTCCTGCAGTGGTCCATGGAGGACTACGACATTCTGTTTACCAAAGAGGAATTAGTTGAATGGGAATCCTTGGCCGAAGTCATTCGCCGGACCGCCAGCGTGCCGGAACGACCGTCATTGCAGGGGGGACAAAGCTGGTCGGCGACCTTGCCTTGAGCGATAACCTGCACGTCGATGGCGAGCTGGAAGGCTCGGTCAAATCCGACGCTGAAGTGTCAATTGGCGAGAAAGGCCGCGTCGAGGGCGACATCAGCGCTCGCCGGGTACTGATCAGCGGCAGTTTCTCCGGCACCATCGAGGCCGAGAAGCTGGAAATTGTCTCGACTGGATTGGTGACGGGCACGGTGCGGGTGGATCAGCTGATGATCGAAACCGGTGCGCGCTTCAACGGCAGCAGCGAGGTTCGCACCCTGGAAGCACCGAAGCAGTTGGGCCACGACAAGCGCGAGGCCGACAGCCAGAAGAATAACGATAAAAACAGGAAAGACGCCAAGGCCCAGGCAAACGCCTGACCCTGGCCGGACCGACCCTGCCCGATCAGGCCAGGGTTCAGTCGTTGGACGAGACCGCCGCCTGGCGGTCTTTTTTTCGCCGGATGTAGACGGTACGACGCAGCCGCGAGACCAGCTCGCCTTCGGCGTCCAGCACCTTCACGTCGTGGTCAACGTGAAAAGGCGCACCACTGGCCGCGCCTTCCCGGGCCTTTTCCAGGTCTTCATCGCTCAGGCGGAATTCGGCCGTTACCGTACCCCGGCCGGGCCTGACGAACTCGATGGCCGCTGCACGATCCCAGACCACGTAGTCCTTGCCCAGGTTTTTCATGTACATCAGCATGTAGAAAGGGTCGGCCATGGCAAACAGTGAGCCACCAAAGTGCACGCCCACGTAGTTGCGGTTGGCCCAGCCCAGCTTCAGATCCACCCGCGCGTAGCGGTAGTCCGGCGAGATTTCGCGCACACGAATGCCTGCGGCCAGGTAAGGCGGCCAGATATTCATCAGCCAGCGCAGTCGATTGGCTTTCACAGTTCGGGGTCTCTCGAATGGGTTTCAGCGGCATTTGCGCCGGCCAAAACGAAAACAGGCCCGACGCATAAGCGACGGGCCTGCCTGCCTGAACGGCCGGGATCAGCTGGCGCGACGCGTCAGCTTTTCCTTGATGCGGGCAGCCTTGCCTTCCAGTTCGCGCAGGTAATACAGCTTGGCGCGACGAACCTTGCCGCGACGCTTGATGTTGATCGAGTCGATCAGCGGGCTGTAGGTCTGGTAGGTACGCTCGACACCCGTGCCATGCGAAATTTTGCGAACGATGAACGAGGAGTTCAGACCGCGGTTCTTGCGAGCAATCACAACGCCCTCAAAGGCCTGCAAACGCTGACGCTCGCCTTCACGAACCCAGGTGTTCACGACCACGGTGTCACCGGCCGCGAAATCGGGGATTTCACGCTGGATTTGCTCGTTATTGATTTCTTCGATGATGTTGCTCATGCCTGCTAGCTTCCCAATTTTCTCTAAAGCCCGCAACCGCGGGAACACAATCCTCTAATTTTACCCGCTTTTTATTGGCTTTGCACCTGTTGCAGGGCCGAAAACCACGAAAAGCGGTCAATCTGCACGGCTGGCTGGTTCTGCTTGCTCTTCCGGCCAGGCTTCCAGGGCCTTGCGTTCGTCTCGGCTAAGCTCGCGGCCGGCCATCAGGTCGGGCCTGAGACGACGGGTTCGGTGCAGCGCTTGCGCCAGGCGCCATTGCCGTATTTTCTCATGATCGCCGCTCAGCAGCACGGCGGGCACGGCCTGGTCGCGCCAGGTTTCCGGCCGGGTGTAGTGCGGGCAATCCAGCAGGCCAGCGACAAAGGAATCCTCGACCGCCGATTGTTCGTGCCCCAACACGCCTGGTTGAAGGCGCAGGACAGCGTCGATAACCACCGCCGCAGCCGGCTCTCCGCCGGACAGCACATAATCACCAATCGACCATTCTTCATCGATCTGGCTGTCGAGCAAGCGCTGATCGATACCTTCGTAACGACCACACAACAGGACCAGGCGCTCACGGCCGGCCAGTTCGGTCACGCCGGCATGGTCCAGACGTCGGCCTTGAGGGCCAAGGTAGCTGATCACCGCCGGGCCGGTCTGCTGTTTGAGGTCATCGAGAAGATTGGCCAGCGGATCGGGGCGCATCACCATGCCAGGGCCGCCGCCATAGGGACGATCATCCACCGAGCGGTGCACGCCAACCGCGTAGTCTCGCGGGTTCCAGCAGCGGTAGTCGAGCTTGCCGTCTGCCAGCGCCCGGCCGGTCAACCCCAGTTCGGCCAGGCCCTGCATCCATTCGGGAAACAGAGTGACAACATCAATCCGCTTGAGCATCGTCCGGCTCGGCCGTATCGGCCTCGTCCAACCAGTCCAGCGGATAGTCAACGACGATACGACGGGCGTCCAGGTCGACCGACTTGACGTAATGCTCCATGACGAACGGGATCAACACCGACTCACCGGTTTCGCTGTGGATGTCCATGACGTCGTTGGCGCCGGTTTCCATGAGTCGGTGCAGTCGACCGAAACGATGGTCCTGAAGATTGAAAACCTCGAGGCCAATCAAGTCGGACCAGTAAAAGCGGTCTGGTTCGATCTCCGGCAGGTCGCTGCGGCGGGCACCCAGGCGCTGGCCAATCAATTGCTCTGCCTGGGTAGCATCGTCAACGCCTTCCAGATGCGCCACCAGGCGACGGCCCTGCTTGCGCCACTCGATCACGCGCAAAAAAGCCCCGGGCGCATCAAGCACCCAGGGCTGATATTCAAAAATGGCCTCGGCCGGCTGGGTATAGGAAAAGACCTTTACCCAACCGCGAGTGCCCCAGACGCCCTTGATCTCGCCGATTTGAATCGGCTCATCCGCGCCTGGCGCGGCCATCAGGCGGCTTGCTGAGCCTTGCGCGCCTCGCGAACCAGGTGGCTGACGCGTTCGGTCATCTGCGCACCCTGGCCAACCCAATGGTCGACACGGTCGGTATCAAGGCGCAGGCGCTCGTCCTGGCCACGCGCAACCGGGTTGAAGAAACCCAGGCGCTCGATGTTGCGACCGTCGCGGCGGCTGCGGCCGTCGGTAACGATGATGTGATAGAACGGCTGCTTCTTGGCACCGCCGCGGCTCAAACGAATCTTGACCATGTTGTCTCCATCAATGCGGTCGATGGTGCTGAATTGCCCAGCGACCAGAAATACAGTTTCGGCAAACCCGCAATTATATCGGCAAGTTGCCGTCAATGGAAGTGCCGTACAAGGCTTTTCGAATCAGGTCAGCCCCGCTGGTAGCGGGCCTTGAGTGCCTCGGCCACGCGCGGGTGGACGAATTCGCTGACATCGCCATCCAGACGAGCGACTTCCTTGACCAGGGTCGAGGAAATGAAGCTGTGTTTTTCGTCCGGCGTCAGGAAGACGGTCTCCACCTCGGTGACCAGGTGGCGATTCATGCTGGCCAACTGGAACTCGTACTCGAAATCCGACACTGCGCGCAGGCCGCGCAGCAGCACGCCGGCCCCCTGCTTGCGCACGAAATGAGCCAGCAGGCTGTCGAAGCCGACCACTTCGATATTGCTTGCGCCGGCCTCGGTCAGCACTTCCCGGGCCAGGGAAATTCGCTGGTCAAGGCTGAAGGCCGGTTGCTTGTGCGGGCTTTCGGCAATCGCCACCACCAATCGTCTGAACATGCGGCAGGCGCGCAGAACCAGGTCGGTATGGCCGTTGGTCAGCGGGTCGAAGGTGCCGGGGTAAACCGCGATGGTGTAGTCGATCTGGTGGCTCATGGAGGCTGCCGGTTGCTGGTTGGGCCTGATTATACCGCCGCCGTTCGCGCGAGCAGGTCCATCCGGATCTGCCCTTGATTTTTGCTGCGAAGCCGCTCGATTGGCAGCGCCAGGGCGGCCAGGTCAAGCTCGTCCTGTTGCCTGGGGCTCTCAAGGTAGAGCTGCCCGTCCTCGGCCAGTAGCCCACGGCTCAGCAAGCGCTCAAGCACAACTTGCTGCAGTGCCTGTTCAAACGGCGGGTCGATGAAAACCAGATCAAACGACCCGGTGGCCGAATCCAGCCAGGCCAACACGTCGGCCTGGACGAACTGAACTTTGTTGATGTCCGGCCAGTCGCTAACCTGCTTGCGCAGCGTTGCCATCACCGAGGCCGAACGCTCAACCAGCACGGCCGAGGCCGCGCCGCGCGACACCGCCTCCAGACCCAGCGCGCCACTGCCGGAAAACAGATCCAGGCAGCGGGCACCAATCACTCGCGGACCCAACCAGTTGAACAAGGTTTCGCGCGCCCGATCACCGGTCGGGCGCAAACCGGGCGCATCGGCCACTGTCAGCTTGCGGCCGCGCCAACGCCCGCTGATGATCCGTATTTTTCCTTGCATGGTGATAGCATATCGCGCAGTGCTGGCGGCAATCGATTGATTCATTCCCATTCGGCCAGCACGCCCCCTTGCCCGTAACGCATTACGAGATTCAATAGCGCATGTTTTCCATCTTCCGCCGCAAGAAATCCGGCCAGGGCGTCGAAGCCACAACAGTTCGACCTGCTGAAAAATCCGGCGTCGACCCGCTGGAGCAGCGGCTGGAGCGAACCCGAAGCAGCCTGGGCGGGCTGTTTGATCTGATCAAGGGCGCCAGCCAAATTGATGAGGCCTTAATCGAAGAAATCGAAACCACTCTGCTCACCTCCGACATGGGCGTGCAAGCCACGACACGCATCGTCGATCGTCTTCGCGAGGGTATTCGCCAGGGCATCGTGTCCGAGCCCTCGCAGGTCTTGCCGGCCGTGCAGGCCGAGCTGTATGACCTGATCGAAGGCAGCGAACAGTTCCTGGCCGTGGACCCCGACAAAAAGCCGTTCGTGATCCTGATGGTTGGTGTGAACGGCGTGGGCAAGACCACCACCATCGGCAAGCTGGCCCGACGCTACCTGGATGAAGGGAAAAGCGTGATGCTGGCCGCCGGCGACACCTTTCGCGCGGCTGCCATGGAACAGTTGAAGGCCTGGGGTGAGCGCAATGGCGTGCCGGTGGTCGCCCAGGGCAGCGGCGCGGACACCGCAGCCGTGATCTTTGATGCCTTGCATTCGGCCAAGGCGCGCGGCGTGGACATTCTGATTGCCGATACCGCCGGCCGCCTGCACACTCAAGGCCACTTGATGGACGAGCTTGCCAAGGTGCGCCGCGTGATGCAGAAAGTCGACCCGGAAGCGCCGCATGAAACCATGCTGGTGGTGGATGCCGGCACCGGCCAGAACGCCCTGGCCCAGGCCCGGCAGTTCAACCAGGCCGTTCAGCTCAGCGGCATTACCGTGACCAAGCTGGACGGCACGGCGCGCGGCGGTGTGCTGTTTGCCATTGGTGCCGAGCTGGGCATTCCCATTCGCTTCATTGGCGTGGGCGAATCGGCGGCGGATCTTCGCCCCTTCGACGCCGGCACTTTCGTCCACGCCATCTTGCCGGTTGGCAAAGACTGACCGGGCGGTGACCAGGGCAGCAGCGCCTTTCGCCGATCGATTGCTGCACTGGTGGCAGCAACATGGACGCCACGATCTACCGTGGCAACAAGACCGAAGCCCCTACCGCGTGTGGCTGTCGGAAATCATGTTGCAGCAGACCCAGGTGACTACCGTCATCCCCTACTTCGAACGCTTTACCCGGCAATTCCCCACCCTGCCCGCACTGGCCAGGGCCGACAGCGATGAGGTGATGGCGCTATGGTCGGGCCTGGGCTATTACGCCCGCGCCCGCAACCTGCTGGCCACAGCCAGGCTTTGTCTTGAACAACACGCCGGAGATTTGCCCGACAGCCCCGAAGCGTTGGAAGCCCTGCCCGGCATTGGCCGCTCCACCGCCAATGCCATCGTTGCCCAGGCCCATGACCGTCGGGCAGTGATTCTGGACGGCAACGTCAAGCGCGTGATGGCCCGGCACGCCGCCATTGAAGGGTGGCCGGGACAAACGGCCGTCGCCCGAAGACTCTGGCAGGCCGCCGAGGAACGCACACCGGACATCCATGCACGCGATTACACCCAGGCCATCATGGACCTGGGCGCCACGCTGTGCCGGCGCAGCCAGCCGCGCTGCCAGGATTGCCCGGTGGCCAGTGACTGCCAGGGCCGGATTCAGGCGATGCTTGACCAACTGCCCGGCAAGCGACCGAAGAGGGCTCGACCGACCCAGCACACCCACATGCTGCTGATAAGGGATTCAAAGCAGCGGGTGCTGCTGGAAAAACGACCACCCAGCGGCATCTGGGGCGGCCTGTGGTGCCTGCCGATGAGCGAAACGCCACCAGCCGAACCCATTGCCCGCGATACCCTGCCCGCAATGATTCATCAATTCAGCCACTTCAGCCTGCATATTCAGCCGCTGCTGATTGACCAGACGGCCTGGAACGCGCCGGCATGGCAAATCAGCGAGGCGGATAACCAGGCCTGGATCAGCCTGGACGAGGCGCTAAGCCGCGGGCTGCCGCGCCCCGTTCAGCGGCTGCTGCAATCGCTTCAACCGGAAGAAACTTGATACAGCCCCTGGCACTCTCAGGGGTGGGTTCGACATCGACGACTGACAGGAGAGCACGATGAGAAAGTCCTTTATTGCCAATGCCGTGGCCGGCTCGGCCCTTTTGCTGGCTGCCGGCCAGGCGCTGGCCGTTCCCGGCCCCGGCGAAGGCCCGGACGAGTCGCTGGAGGCCATTGAGCCGGAGGCCGAACCCATTCGCATTGGCCTGGCCGGCGATTATCCCGCCGATATCGCCCGCTTCCTGCTGGTGCAGGGTGTTTCAGGCGGCCAGCTTTCCCCGGCGGGTGACTATGTGGCCGTCACCAAGTCAGTCACTGGCGAGCCGCAGCTGTGGCTGATCCCGGTTGACGGCGGCCAGGCCCGCCAACTGACCCTTGGCAATGGCATCACCTTCTTCCGCTGGGCGCCGGACGGCCAAAGCCTGGTCTACGGCGCGGACAACGCCGGCGACGAGCAGGAAGCCTATTTCCGCATCAGCGTCGACGGCCTGAGCGAAGCCGAGCTGGTGCCTGCCCGGCCAGGTGCCTTCCGGTTCTTCGGTGGCATCCTGCCGAATGATCGCGACCTGGTCTTTGCCTCCACCGAACGCAATGGACTGGACTTCGACATCTACGTGCTCAACAGCGACAGCGGCGA
>PWYW01000005.1 GCA_003567685.1 Gammaproteobacteria bacterium | reverse complement strand
GTTGATCGGCTCATGCCGGTAGTCCTTTTCGACGTTGGCGAATGCGAAGAATGACCGGCAACAGCAGCAATGCGCAGAGGATTTCCAGACTGCCGATGATGAAAAACACGCCCGGCCAGGGCGATTGGCCCTGGGCGACCAACAGGTTGGCGCTGCCAACCCCGACGATGGGGCCGAGCATGAAGCCCAGCGAGCCGGCCAGGTGGAAACCACCCATGGCGGTGGCCCGTTGGCTGGGCACGGCCAGGCGGACAACCAGAATCAGCGAGGGCGCCAGCAGCAGCGAAGCGACCAGCCCGCCGGCCATCATCACCATGATCACCTGGTTGGCATCCACCAGCCCGAGCACCGCCAGGAACACGCCGTAAAGCAGGCTGCCGATCACCATCAATACACCGGCGTCAATGCGCTCGGACAGCACGCCAACCGGAAAGGTCAGAATGCCATAGGGCAACAGGAAGGCAGCCATCACCAGGCCGATCGTCGCGGGCGGCAGCCCGAGTTGCTGGGAAAAATACAAGGAAACCGTGGAAATGATGAAGCCGACGGTCACCCGGTCGATAAAGGTAAACGCGTATGGCACCAGAAGTTCCCGGTGGCGGGCGGTCAGCGCCAGGATGTCGGCCAGCCGATAGCGCGCACGCGGTGCGCCGGCATCGCGCACCAGCCAGCCAGCCAGCAATGCCACCACCGCCAATACCGAGGCGGCAAACAGGAAAACGTTCTCGGCCGCCTGCGGATTGAAGCGACCGCCGACCACTGTGCCCATGGCCACGCCAAGGCTAAGGCAGGCGCCGACGGCACCCATGGCCCGGCCGTCGCGCGGTCCTCTGGAGCCGTCCGCGGCCAGTGTCATCATCAGTAGCAGCGCGGCCATGTGGCTATAGCCTTCCAGCAGCCGCAGGGTCAGCTGAATCGCCCACGGCCAGGGCCAGTACTGGGCCAACAGCGTCAGCGAACAGGCCAGCAGGGCGGGGACCAGAAGTCGTTTCCGATGGCCAAGCCGATCAGACCAGGGGCCCATGGTGACGGCGGCAAACAGGGCGCCGGCCAGGTTGATGGAAATGAACGCGTGTTGCTGCCAGTCGATCAGCCCCGGGTAGCGCCCGGCTGTCAGCTCATACAGCAGCGGAACCACGGCGGTGATCGGCATCATGATCAGGAAAATGCCGCCGCTCAGCACGATCAGATTGGCGCGCTGGCCGCTCATGCCGGTCGACAGAATGACGCTTGCTGTTCAGCAAGCCGGAGGCCAGATTTGATCATTCGGCAATGGTAACCGTTGCGACGACCACTGGACGGTGAGGATCGCGTGTTACTGTCATGGCGTCTATAACGCTTGAAGATGCTTGCATGCTGTCGATTGGCTGTCGCTTATTGCTGGCCGCGTTTCTGATACTTGGTCCGCCAGTGGCGCTGAGCGAAACCGTGCCGCCCGATCGTGACGAACCGTCAGGATATATGGTGCCGCGTGATGAATCGCCTCTGAGCATGCTCAACCCCTTCACCAGCGACTGGCGAGTGTGGCTGGGCCCGTTGCTGATGGGCGCGCTGGTTTGGTTGCTGATTCGGCTGCTGTGGCCTCGGCCGTCAGATGACGTGGGGCGCGGCACGGATCCGGACGACTGGCCATAAACGCCTCAAGGCCCGGGATCAGGGGTTTGTCCCAGCCAGCCGCGCCGCCTGAACCACCACAGCAGGCCAATCGCAATGGTCAGCATCACGCCAAGAACCGCCGGGTAGGCCCACGGCCAGGCCAGCTCCGGCATGTGCTCGAAGTTCATGCCGTAAACCCCGGCCACAAAAGTCAGCGGAATGAAGATGCTGGCCATGATCGTCAGGGTTTTCATGACCTGGTTGGTGCGGTTGGCGCTGATTGACAAATGAATCTCCAGCAGGCTGGCTGCCAGTTCACGGGTGGTCTCGGTCATGTCGAGCAGTTGCACCGCCTGATCATAGGCCTCCCGAAGATAAATCCGGGTGGCCTTGTTGAAGTGCGACTCATCGCGCAGCAGTCGGGCCATCAGGTCTCGTTGCCGCCAGAACAGCCGGCCCAGCGTGATCAGCGCCCGACGTTGGCTGTGAATCTGGCCCAATACGTCCTGGCCCTGGCCGGTCATCACGGCTTCTTCAATCCGGTCGAGTTGCTCGGCCAGTCTTTCAACCACCGGGAAGCCCGTTTCCATGGCCACATCCAGCAACGCGCAGGCCAGGTAATCGAGGGGCTCCGTGCGCAGCCGGCTGCTTGGACGATCCATTCGGGCAAGAACCGAGTCAAACACGTCTCCGGGTTGTTCGCGGAAAGTCAGCAACAGATCCGGCGAAATCAGCCAGCCGATCTGCGATAGCGGGGTGTCGGTGTCTGCGCCAGCCAGGTGCGGCATTTGCATCACGATCAGGGTTCGCTCGTCCAAGTCCTCAGCCTTGGTCTGGCGTTCCACGTTGACCAGATCGGCCAGTGACAGGGCGTGCAAGGCCAGGTGCTCACCCAGCTCACGAATGGCATCAATGTCGCTGAAGCCACACACGTCAATCCAGCAGCGACCACCCTGGGCTTCAACCGTTTGCAGGGTTTCCAGGCTGGCATGGTCATGCCGCTGAAGACCGTTTGGGCCAAAGTGCCATAGAGTAATGCGGGTGGGAGCCGCGTTCGATGGCCTGCCCAATCGGCCGGGCTCGTGTACGCGACCGCGAGACATAAGAGGCTCCGGGCGGCCAAACAAGGCCGACAGCGGCTTGCGTGACAAGGTCTCCCATACCCGTGTGCCGGCCTGTTGCCACTGGTGGAGTTGTTCGCTGACGGACATCAATCGGCCTTCCGTGGGTGCAGGTTCAACACGACTACTGTACCCGTTTGCAGGGCGGGACTTGTCAGCCCACTGTCTCTGTTGTCGCCTCGTGTTCATGGTTCACTGGTATCTTAGCCAGGCTCCAATGCTTGAGTAACAATTGAGCAATGGCTCGCAGAAAACCCTGAAACTGATGATCAACGGTGAGGTCGGATAAATGCGGGGTGTCCAACAGGGACCGAATAGCCTGTTGTACTTGGTAACGGACGAGCAGGAGTCTGGCGTATCCCGCATCGAGCCCCCGAATTAACGAGTGTCTCGAGCGGCGGTCGCGGGGGTGTGCACTGCTCGTCGCCCCACCATCTGGAGGCATTCGATCCTGAGGATAACCAAGGCCTATTGATTCGATATCTTTAATCAGTTTTACAAATGACCATGTCGTTGACTATATTGACGGTCTATATTTTTTCGAGTAGGAGTTCCATTGATGGATGATCAAGTCAAATGCCCCGTAATGCACGGGTCTCTCACTTCTGCCGGCAAGTCCAATCTGGACTGGTGGCCGAACTCGCTCAATCTGGACATCCTGCACCAGCAGGATCGCAAGACCAATCCGTATACCGACGCCTTCAACTACCGTGAAGCCGTACAGAAGATTGATGTTCAGGCGCTCAAGAAAGACCTGACTGACCTGATGACCGAAAGCCAGCCCTGGTGGCCGGCCGATTGGGGACACTACGGTGGTCTGATGATTCGCATGGCCTGGCACGCCGCTGGTTCCTATCGCGTTTCCGATGGTCGCGGTGGTGCCGGTTCTGGTGACCAGCGTTTCGCCCCGCTGAACAGCTGGCCCGACAACACCAACCTCGATAAGGCCCGACGCCTGCTGTGGCCGATCAAGAAAAAGTACGGCAACAGCCTGAGCTGGGCCGATCTGTTCATCCTGGCCGGCAACGTGGCCTATGAATCCATGGGCTTCAAGACCTTCGGATTCTCTTTTGGCCGCGAGGATATCTGGCATCCGGAGAAAGACCCGTACTGGGGTGCTGAAGAAGAATGGCTGGCACCCAGCACCAACGAAGAAAACAGCCGCTACGGCGACACGCGCGAGTCATTGGAAAACCCGCTGGCAGCCGTGATGATGGGCCTGATTTATGTCAACCCGGAAGGCGTAGACGGCAATCCGGATCCGCTCAAGACGGCCCAGGATATGCGCGTGACTTTTGCCCGCATGGCCATGAACGACGAAGAGACTGTCGCGCTGACCGCCGGTGGTCACACCGTGGGCAAAGCACACGGCAATGGCGATGCGGCCAACCAGGGCCCGGCGCCGGAAGGTGCAGGCCTGGAAGAGCAAGGCTTCGGCTGGACCATTACCAAGACCCGTGGCATCGGCCGTGACACCGTCACCAGCGGCATCGAAGGTGCCTGGACCGGTGAGCCGACCAAGTGGGACAACGGTTACTTCGACATCCTGTTCAAGCACGAGTGGAAGTTGGTCAAGAGTCCGGCCGGTGCCTGGCAGTACGAGCCGGTCGAAATCGCCGAAGAAGACATGCCGGTGGACGTCGAAGATCCGTCGATTCGCCGCATGCCGATGATGACCGATGCCGACATGGCCCTGAAGGTCGACCCGGAATACCGCAAGATTTCCGAGCGTTTCCGCGATGACCAGGCTTACTTCGAGGACGTGTTTGCCCGCGCCTGGTTCAAGCTGACCCACCGTGACATGGGTCCGAAGTCGCGCTACATCGGCCCGGAAGTGCCCGACGAAGACTTGATCTGGCAGGATCCGATTCCGGCCGGCAAGAGCGATTACGACGTGGCCGCCGTCAAGGCCAGAGTTGCTGACGCAGGTCTGTCTGCGGTGGATCGCATCAACACTGCCTGGGACAGCGCTCGTACCTTCCGCAACTCCGACAAGCGCGGTGGCGCCAATGGTGCACGCATCCGCCTGGCCCCGCAGAACGAGTGGGTCGGCAACGAGCCCGAGCGCCTGTCCAAGGTGCTGGCGGCTTACGAAACGATCTCGGCCGACACCGGCGTCAGCATCGCCGACCTGATCGTACTGGGCGGCAACATGGGCATTGAGGAAGCCATCAAGGCAGCGGGGCACGATGTCGAAGTGCCGTTTGCTCCGGGTCGTGGTGACGCCAGTGCCGAGCAGACCGATGCCGAATCGTTCGAGTGGCTGGAGCCGCAGGCCGATGGTTTCCGCAACTTTGCCAAGGCCGACTTCATGGTTGAGCCGGAAGAAATGTTGCTGGATCGTGCCCAGCTGATGAACCTGACGGCGCCGGAAATGACGGTTCTGATCGGCGGCATGCGCGTACTGGGAACCAACTACAAGGGTTCCGAGCATGGCGTATTCACCGATCGCGTTGGCCAGCTGACCACCGACTTCTTCGTCAACCTCACCGATATGAACTATCGCTGGGTGCCGAAGGGCCGCAATCACTATGAAATTGTCGATCGGGCTACCGACAAGGCTCGCTGGACCGCCACCCGGGCTGACCTGGTGTTTGGCTCCAACAGCGTGCTGCGTTCCTATGCCGAGTTCTATGCCCAGGATGACAACCAGGAGCGCTTCGTGCGCGACTTCGTTGCCGCCTGGACCAAGGTGATGAACGCCGATCGTTTTGATCTGGCCTGATCCAGCGCGTCAACAGTGACCTGGGCGAAAGCCCACCCAAAAGCGCCGCACTGCGGCGCTTTTGTTGTTTGATCCCTGGACTGAACAATTGCGCCGGGCGCTCAAGCCGGCTGATTTGCCGCGACGTTTTCCGTATCTGAACACAGGTGTTACCGCCAATAAAGGCCGAGAAAACGTCGGCATCGTCTTGCCGCCTCTCCCGATGCCTGGTCGTGGATAAAGCCGTGGATCAGAAGCGAAAGCCGAGTCCCAAACGGTAGGCCTCGTAGTCGACGTTCGACCGCTGATATTCCAGACTGAGCTCGAATCGTTCGAGGGCCTTCCAGCCAACGCCCAACCCATAGATAAAGGTGGTGCCAGAATCGCCCGGTAGAACCTGATCGCGCTTGAGTTCCCAATTCTGGATACCCAGCGAGACAAAGCCCGACCAGTCGGGTGAAAAATCGTAGCGTGGCATCAAGGCAAGCTGCCATGCGTCGAAGTCCTGCTGCTCGGTGATAAGTACCGCCGGGCATACCGCGTTGGGCGGGCAAGCGTTTACGGTAGAAAAGTCATCGGCCTGTTCGTACATCAGACGCAACGAAAGCATGGGTGAAAAGTCGTAGGTAACGCTTATTCCCAGCATTGTGTTGTCATCACTGACCTCAGACCACCAGATGCCATCACTTTGAATTTGTCGATCAATGTCGATCATCCCAGTATGCAAAGACACTGTCCAAGGCGTTTCCGCGGCCAGCGGAAGACACATGAACATCGAGCACCCGACAGCGACCGCCCAACGCAAACTGACCTTGTTCATGGCGACTCCTTCCTTGGGCCCATTGGCCCTCGTTGCCCCTTGGCTTCGATTCAAAGCCTAAGCAATGCGCTCGCAGGCTGCAACTCAGTGCCGAGAAGCCGCGCAGGGATAGTCAGAGGGCTGCCAATACCTCCACGCAGTCACCGCCCACCTTGAAACTCAACAGATCGTCGGCTCGGGTGCGACCGTTATTGACTGCGGCGATGGGTAAACCGCGTTGGTAGGCCTGGCGGACAATCCGGAAGCCAGACATTACGACCAGCGAGGAGCCAACCACCAGCAGGGCGTCGCATTCGTCCAGTGCCTGGTTGATGGTCTGATGACGGTCGGCTGGCACGGATTCACCGAAAAACACGACGTCGGGCTTGAGCACGCCGCCGCATTCAGGGCATTCGACGGGCTGGAAGCCCGGGTAGGCACGGGCATCCAGCTCGGCATCGCCGTCGGGACGAATCTCCAGGATCTCCGGTCGCCAGTCCGGGTTGCGCTGCAACAACCGCTCTTGAATCTCGTCTCGGGCGAACCGTGCCTGGCAGCTCAGGCAGCCGACCTGCCAGAGCGTGCCGTGCACTTCCACCAGGTCGCGGCTCCCCGCCTGGGCGTGCAGGCCGTCGACGTTCTGGGTGACCAGCAGCGAAAGTTTATCGTCATGTTCCAGCCGCGCCAGCGCATGATGGGCCGCATTGGCCTGGCCATCACGGATAGCTTGCCAGCCGAGAAAACTGCGCGCCCAGTAGCGGCGCTGGACGGTCGATGAGGCGATGAAATCATGGAACAGAATCGGGTCGCGCCTTAGCCACTGGCCTTGGGCATCGCGATAGGCAGGAATGCCTGAAGCCGTACTCAGACCCGCGCCGGTCAACACCAGCAGCCGACGATGTTGCTCAACGAACTCGACCAGCCTTGGGATATCGCCGGCGGGTGCGTCCTGCTCGGGAACTGAGCGCATCTGGGGCACTCGAATCAGGGGACGTCCGCTCATTGCGGTAATGTACTCGGGTGGCGATGAAGGTTTCGCCGGGCACGGGTTGATCCTTTCACTGGAGGGTGCGGCATGGTTCGTTTAATTCTGGTTTCCATCGCGCTGCTGTTCAGCGCATCGGCCTTGGCTGACATCGTCTCGGTCACTGTATTTCCAGACCGGGCCAGCGTGGTGAGACAGTTCGAGGTTGAGTTATCGGGCCAGCGTGGGGAGATCGTCCATGACGATTTGCCGATCGGTCTTGATCGCGACAGCCTGCGCCTGACTGCCCGGGGGCCAGACGGGTTGCGCCTGGGCTCCTATCGCTTCGCCACCTTGCGCGGCAGCGAACAAACCAGCCCGCGAGCCCGTGCGCTCCAGCGCCAGCTGGACCAGTTACGTGATCAGCTCGACGAGCTGGACGATGGTCTGCTCAGGCGGGAGTTGCAGCTTGATCTGCTGCGATCGCTCGGACAAGGCGAGTCGCCACAGGGCGGCAGCAACATTCAGGCCGGCCTGGCGGCGCTGGAACGCTTCGGGAACGAGGTGCAGCGGCTTCTGGACGAACAGCGCACTCTGACCCGCGAACAGCGCGCTCTTGAACAGGACATCGAGCGGCTGGAACGAGAACTGTCAGATCTGGCCCAGCCTGCCCGAGACCGCCTGGGCTTGAGCCTGGCCTGGGAAAGTGCTGAAGAGGGTACGGCGATGATCACCTTGGAGTACACGGTCCGTGCCGCGAGTTGGCGTCCGGTTTACGAGTGGCGGTTGAATAGCGAGGAGGCGGAGCTTGAATTGATTCAGTTCGCTGAAGTCCAGCAACGCAGCGGGGAAGACTGGTCGGACGTTGAACTGACCCTGTCGCTGGCTCGGCCTGCTGCCGGTGGCCAATTGCCCCGCTTGATGCCCTGGTGGGTAGACGTTCGGCCAGAAACCCAGGAACGGCTTTCCGTGACAGGCGCGCGGCAGCGAAGTACGGCCGATTCGATTGCCTATGCTGTGGCACCTCAGATGGCCGAGGCAGATGCGGAATGGACCGGCGCCGAGCTGGACGATCGGGCTTTTGGCCAGGCCTGGACGGTGCCGGGCCGCAGCACTGTGGCTGCTGATAACCAGGCACAGCGCTTTGCCCTGCAGACTCAGCATTTGGATGTGGCCTTGAGCGTTCGCGCGGTGCCGCTTCGACAGCCGTCTGCCTGGCTATTCGCCGAGGGGCGCTATGAGGGTGAGGCAGCGCTGCCGGCAGGGTCGGTAACCTTGTTCCAGGACAACGTGCTGGTCGGTCAGCATCGTTTCAACGGAATGGCGCCGGGTGGTGAACTGGCGGCCAGCTTTGGCGTGGATGACCGAATTACCATCGAGGTGAACTTGCAGGAGGACAGCCGCAGCCGGGAAGGGCGCATTCGCCGTTCGATCCGGCTTCAGCGCGTGCACGAGGTGGTGGTCACCAGCGCGCACGGTCGGCCCATTAATTTTACCCTGCTGGATCGTAAGCCGGTATCGCGGGACGATCGTATCGACGTCAGCCTGACCAGCGGCACGCCAACGCCCAGCGCCGAAAATGTCGACGACCAGCCGGGCGTACTGGCCTGGGCACGGGAACTGGCGCCCGACAGCGAAACCCGCTTCACGCTGGGCTATCGAATTGATCATCCAGAGGATCTGGAGGGCGTCATCGGCTGGTGATCTGAACAATTCCCTGACGCAATGTGAAGTATTCTCATTCGCGGTTTGGGTTTTGATTGGAAGGACAAGGGAGTCTTTGGTGAGAGCGCTTGGCGTGTTCCTGGCCCTGCTGGCAGTCTGGTGGATTCTGGATGGTAGCGAGTATCTTTGGCTGGGTCTGGTGGCCGCCGGCCTGGGTACCGCCCTTGCCGTCACCCTGGCTACCCCGCGCCGCGACCGGCTGCGGCCGGGTCGCTTGCCCGGCTTTGTGGTGTTCTTTCTGGTCGAGTCCGTGCGCGGTGGCATGGACGTTGCTCTGCGCGCGTTTCACCCGCGTTTGCCGATTCATCCGCACTGCTTTGACTATGCACTGAGCTTGCCGGCCGGCAAGCCGCGTTTGCTGCTGGTCAGCGTCACCAGCCTGTTGCCGGGCACGCTCAGCGCCGATTTGTCGGCCGACGGGCAAACCGTTCGCATACACGCCATCAACGAATCTCCGCAGGAAGCGGTCAGGGCGCTTGAAGCGCAGGTTGCCCGCCTGTTTGCCATTCCGGCAGAGGCTGCGTCATGATCGATCATCTGCTGGCGGCTGCCATCGTTTTCTTGCTGGCCAACCTGGCTCTTGGGCTGTGGCGCATCTGGCGTGGCCCAACCACGGCCGATCGCATGCTTTCGGCGCTGCTGTTTGGCGCCACCTCGGTGGCGGTGTTGATTCTGATGGCCGAGTGGCAAGCCATCCCGGCCCTGCGCATCGTCGCCCTGTTGCTGGTCATGCTGGCGGCGATCATCACCATTACCTATGCTGGCATCAGCCGGGCCAGTGGCTCGTCCGACCAGCCCGGGGGGCAGCAACGGTGAACCTGGTCGAGCTGGTGGCCGCGGGCCTGCTGGTCTGCGGGCTGTTCTTCTACCTGGCCGGTACCGTTGGCCTGCTGCGCTTTCCTGACGCGCTGTCGCGCCTGCACGCACTGACCAAGGCCGACAACCTGGGGTTGATGTTCGTTTGCCTGGCCGCCGCGTTGCTGGCCGGATCACTGCGCGCGGCCTTGTTGCTCTTGCTGGTCTGGCTGCTGGCACTGTTTGCCGCCACCGTGTCGGCGCACCTGATTGCCCAGGTCAGCCTTCGGTCGCAGGGGCAGGCGCTGGAACCTGGCGATGAGGGCGGGGCAGGCGGCCCGGCAGACGGGGAGAGCGGCAAATGACCTGGGCGCTGATGATGGATGTCTCACTGGCGATCGGCCTGCTGTTTCTGGCCTGGCAGGCGCTGATCGGCGGTTCGCTCCTGCGCGGCATCATCATGTTCATTGTCTTTGGCATGGTGCTGGCGGTGGCCTGGGCCTGGCTGGGTTCGCCTGATCTGGCCATGGCCGAGGCGGCCATCGGGGCCGGGGTGACGGGCGCCCTTATTCTGGTCGCCTACTGGCGCTTGAAGCGGGTCAATGCGGTCGAGCCTGCTGACCCTTCGCCATTGCGCTCGGGCGTGGCCCTGGTGGTGGCGGTGCTGGGCACCGGTCTGGTCGCGGCCCTAGGGCTGGCCAGTGTGGCCGCGCTGGAGGGCGAGCCGGTGGCCGGCCAGCTGCTCAACGAAGCGCTGCCGGAAACCGGAATCGGCAACCCGATCACCGGCGTGCTGATCATCTTTCGAAGCCTCGATACGCTGCTCGAAATTGCCGTGGTGCTGGCGGCCTATGTCGCCGCCCGCGCCGCGCTGGGCAAGCGCCAGGTCGACTTGCCCACCCCAAGCCGCGATGCACCGCTGATGACCGCCCTGGTCACGGTGATTGCCCCGCTGGCCGTGCTGGTGGCGATTTACCTGCTCAAGGCCGGCGGCCAGATTCCGGGCGGGGCCTTCCAGGCCAGTGCCTTGCTGGCCGCACTCGGCGTGATGCTGGTGCTGGCCGGCCGCCTCGAGTCGACCCTGGCGGTCAGTCTGTGGGTTCGGCTGGCACTGATCGTGGGCACCCTGGTGTTCTGCCTGATGGGCCTCGGCGTCATGTTGTTCGGCCTGCCGCTGCTGGCCATTCCCGGCACCTGGGCGGTGTACCTGATCGAGGCGGCCATGATGGTGTCGATTGCCATCACCCTGGTGCTTCTGTTCGCCGGCTCGGACGGTTTGAAGGGGGTGGGCCGATGAATCACCCGCAAATCTGGATGTTGCTGGCAGCCGGGCTGTTCGGCCTGGGGCTTTACAGCCTGCTGATTGCCCGTCACCTGCTGCGCCAGTTGATTGCCATCAAGATCATGGGCTCGGCGGTGTTTCTCATCCTGGTGGTGTCGGCCGGGCTGCTTGATGGTCGGCTTGACGGCATTGCCCAGGCCCTGGTGCTCACCGGCATCGTGATTGCCGTGGCTGCCGTGGCGTTTGCCCTGGCCCTAGTGGTGGCGCTGGCCGAGCAGACCGGCGCCGTCTCGCTGGAACCCGAGGACGACGATGATGATCGCTGAGTCCATGGCGGTGCTGGTGCTGTGGCCGCTGGTGGCGGCCTGCCTGCTGTTCTTGCTGCCGGGCCGTTGGGGCTGGCTGGCCGTATTGGCCGGTTTGCTGCCCTTGCCGGTGGTGCTGTGGCCGCTGACTGTCGGCGTGCTCGAACACGGCATGCTGCGCATGGTCATTGCTGACTTCCAGACTCCGTTGGGCATTGCCTGGCAGGTTGACGGGCTGGCGCTGGTGCTGCTCTGGCTCAACGTGCTGGTGATCCTGCTGGTCGGCGCCTACGCCGCGGGAAGCTATCGCGCCAGCGAGCCGGTCGGGCGACG
>PWYW01000014.1 GCA_003567685.1 Gammaproteobacteria bacterium | reverse complement strand
TCGGGCGCCGAAGTGGGTTGCCAGGGTGAAGTGGGCGTGGCCTGTTCGATGGCGGCCGGTGGCCTGACTGCCGCCCTGGGCGGCAACATGGGGCAGGTCGAGAACGCCGCCGAGATTGGCATGGAGCACAACCTGGGGCTCACCTGTGACCCGGTCGCCGGGCTGGTCCAGATTCCCTGCATCGAGCGCAACGCCATGGGCGCGGTCAAGGCGGTCAATGCCACCCGCATGGCCATGGCCGGCGACGGCAAGCACCGGGTCAGCCTGGACAAGGTGATCAAGACCATGCGCGACACCGGCCGCGACATGAAGACCAAGTACAAGGAAACCTCGCGCGGCGGCCTGGCCGTCAACGTGATCGAGTGTTGACCAAGGGAGATGGGAGAGGGAAGAAGGGAGACGGGCGGGATCTTCTTGAACCTTGAACCTTGAGCCTTGTCTTCCGGAAGCAATGATGCGCGCATTCTTCCGTCTTGAATCCCTCCTCGTTCTGACCCTGCTGCTGGCCGTACCGGCAGCGCTCGCCCAGTCGGTCTACATCTGGACCGACGAAGCCGGTGTCACCCATTTCACCGATCGCCAGCCGCAAACCGACCGTGAGGTGCGGGTGCAAAAGGCCATTGCCGAGCCGGAGTCGGCCCTGGTGGTCCGCCGGGTCGGGCCGGACAACGATCCCCAGTGGCTGTTCCGCAATCGCCTGAATGGGCCGCTGGCGGTGCGTTTGTCGCTGGTCGACGACGACAATGTCGTCAGCTATCCGGCACTGCCGGCGAACTTTGTGTTGGCCGCCGGCGAGGAACGCGAGTTGGTCTCTCTGGGCGCGCTCGAACCCCGACGCGGCTGGCAATACCGCCTGCAGACCGAATCGCTGCCCGGCAATCCGTCTGGCGGCCACCGCCCGGATGGTCCGTACCGCCCGCCCTTTGCATCGGGTCAACGATTCCCGATCAGCCAGGCTTTTGGTGGCCAGCACAGCCACAACAGCCCGGAATCCCACTACGCGGTGGATATTGCCATGCGGATCGGTACGCCCATTCATGCCGCCCGCGGCGGCGTGGTGATGGATATCGCGCGATGGTTCCATCGCACCGGCCAAGACCGCCAGCGTTACGGGCCACGGGCCAACTACATTCGCATTCTGCATGACGACGGCAGCATGGCGGTCTATGCCCACCTGGACTATGCCGGCGTGGAGGTGCACCCGGGCCAGCAGGTCGCGACCGGCCAGCGCATCGGTCGGTCCGGCAACACCGGCTATTCGAGCGGCCCGCACCTGCATTTCGTCATCCAGGTCAACCGCGACATGGCACTGGTTTCCGTGCCCTTCGAATTTGAAGGCGTCGATCAGCGACCGCTACGGCCGCGCAGGGGTCTCAGCCTGGAGGCGCCTTGACCCGCTTTGCCGCCTGTCCTCAGTCGTCGTCACAGCTGGCGAACTTGGGCCTGGCCAGTTGCTGGATGTGAAACTGACCTTCGCCAAACTCGGGAAAGTGACTGGCGAAACGAACTCGACCGCTGCCATTTTGCAGAAACTCGATTTGCAGGCTTCCCCACGCTACCCGCGTGATTTCGTCCGGATCAAAAGCCTCGCCATGGCGCGTTCCGATGGGCTGGTAAACCGAGTCTAATTCCAGCACCACCAAGGGGGTGTCAGGCGGCGTTGGGGTTCCAATGATTGGCGTGCCCGGAGGTGGCGGTGGCGGCGGGTGCCAGCTTCCGGTCCCGGTCATCCAGGCCTGCTGTCCGCTGTCGTCGGGCTGGTAGGTGAACCAGTAGACCATCACCTGATTGTCCGGCAGGACTTCAATGATGAGGCCCTCGCCGTTGCGTTCAGGATCAAACCAGGCGCCGGACAAGGACCGCATGGGGTGGATCTCATCGCAACGCGTTCCGGCCAGCCTGGTCAACTGCCGGTAATCCAGGCGATCGGACACACTGCGACCGAAGCACTCCAGGGGTGGTGGATAGGGAAGAAAGCACGGCAGTTCGGTGTCCGTGATGTAGACGCGCTCGGCCTGTAACGTGTCCTCAGCAATACGATCAAGCCGGAAACTGCCTCGGGTTTCCATGGCCACCCCACCGGGCGCGGCTTCAAGACCTTGTCCGAATCGGCCCCGGGTTTGCTTGAGATGCCGCCAGTCAAGCGCTGAGTCAAGCGACTTGCCCACCTCGAACAGCCACATCTGATTCCCCTGTTCGTCGAAGGTGAACCAGTAAAGCATCGGCTCCCCTCGATCGAGGATCTGCAGGCTGATGCCTTCGCCGCTGCGGGCCGGGTCGAACCAGCTTCCCGACAGGGTCGGTTCCAAGGAAGGTCTTTCGAGCCCAAGACAGGCTTCAACATCCGGGCCGCCAACGTGCCGACTGCCGATCGACGCCAGAAGCTCCGGGTCGTCGATCTCGAATTCGTTCCAGCACAGGTTCAGCCCGCCGCCCCAGCGAGAGCCCTGGCGCCAGACGAATCGTGACGCCGCCATCTCGTCGGCCGCCAGCAGGCCGGAAAACTGGTTGTCGGACAAGTCGAGAAAATTCGAGCCGAAGCCGGGTTGCAGCAACGACAGCGGCAGCCCCTCCAGCCGGTTGTTGGCCAGGCTCAGCCAGCGGGTGCCACTCCAGTCCTCCGGCACATGGCCAACGAAATCATTGCCGGACAAGTCCAGGTACCAGTTATGCGTGGGCAAGCGCGAGCCGCTGATCTGTGCGGCGATCAAGGACATGTCCACCGGAATTTCTCCCGACAGCCGGTTGTTGGCCAGGTCCACCGTTCCCGGTGAAGCGGGAAGCTGCGACAGACTGCCGCCGAGGCGGTTGTCGCGAAGAATCAGATCGCTGTGGACCACCTCGAAGATGCGCGTGTCCAGCGTGCCGGTCAGGTTGTTGGCCGGCAGCGTCAGTCGATACACCACGTGGCGCCCGATGCTGTCATCAAAGAGGCATTGAATGCCGTGCCAGTCACAAGGGTCCGAGCCGGGTACCAGCCAGCCCTCGTTCTGCAGCCACTGCTCACCATTGCTGGCGATGAAGAAAGCACTCAGGATTTCCCGGTCATGCCCGTTCAACGCCCAGGAGCTAGCGCTGATCAGCCAGATCATGCTGGCCAGAACGCTGAAGCGCAGGCTGCTTTGAAACGTTTTCGGTGGTCGATCGTCCATTGGTTTTTTCCCCGCCGCAAGAAGGCCGTGCCTGAACCCAGCATAGCGCCGGCCTGGCCGGGGGGCAACTGATGCGCACAGGCGATGCGGGATTGACTGATAAAATGGGGCTTTCCGATTGCCACCAACGCCATGTCCCGCCTGACCGATGAAATCCACCGCCGCCGCACCTTTGCCATCATTTCCCACCCGGATGCCGGCAAGACCACGCTGACCGAGAAATTCCTGCTGTTTGGTGGTGCCATCCAGCTGGCGGGTTCGGTCAAGTCGCGCAAGGCATCGCGCCATGCCACGTCCGACTGGATGGAGATGGAAAAGGAGCGCGGCATCTCGATCACTTCCTCGGTGATGCAGTTCCCCTACCACGACGCCATCGTCAACCTGCTCGATACCCCGGGCCACGCCGATTTCTCGGAAGACACCTACCGCGTGCTCACGGCGGTCGACTCGGCGCTGATGGTGATCGATTGCGCCAAGGGCGTAGAGGAACGTACGATCAAGCTGATGGAAGTCTGTCGCCTGCGTGACACGCCGATCTTCACCTTCATCAACAAGCTCGACCGTGAAGGCCGCGAGCCGATCGAGCTGCTCGATGAAGTCGAGGAGGTGCTGGGCATCGAGTGTGCGCCGGTCACCTGGCCGATTGGCATGGGCCGGCGATTAAAAGGCATCTACCACCTGATTTGCGACGAGATTCATTTATACGAGGCTGGCAAGAACTACATGCGCCAGGAACCGCGCGTGATTGCCGGCCTGCACAGCGCCGAGGCCGATGAGGCGTTGGGGCCGATGGCCGCCGAGCTGCGTGACGAGATCGAGCTGGTCAAGGGCGCCAGCCATGACTTTGACCTGGAGCGCTATCTCAAGGGCCAGCAGACGCCGGTGTTTTTCGGCTCGGCCCTGAACAATTTTGGCGTGATTCCACTGCTGGATGAGTTCGTCGAACAGGCGCCGATGCCGCAGCCTCGGCCAACGCTGGGCCGGTCTGTTCAGCCCGAGGAAGGCAAGCTCACCGGCTTTGTCTTCAAGGTGCAGGCCAATATGGACCCGGCCCATCGCGACCGCATGGCTTTCATGCGGGTGTGTTCCGGCGTGTTCGAGAAGGGCATGAAGCTGCATCACGTTCGCATGGGCAAAGAGCAACGCACCCACGGCGCCTTGACCTTCATGGCCGATGAGCGAGCCGCGGCCGAGTATGCCTATCCCGGCGATATCGTCGGGCTGCACAACCACGGCACCATCGGGATTGGCGACACCTTTACCGAAGGCGAGAGCCTGCAGTTTGCCGGCATCCCAAGCTTCGCTCCGGAACTGTTCCGGCGTGTTCGGCTGCGCGACCCGCTCAAGCTCAAGGCCCTGACCAAAGGCTTGACGCAGCTTTCAGAGGAGGGTGCCACCCAGTTCTTCAAGCCGCTGTTCGGCAACGACCTGGTGCTGGGCGCGGTTGGCCTGCTGCAGTTCGATGTGGTCGCCTATCGGCTGAAAGCCGAGTACAACGTCGAGGCCATCTTCGAGGCGGTCAACGTGGCCACCTGCCGCTGGGTGAGCTGCGACGATGAAAAGGCGCTCGAGAAATTCCGCAACAAGAACGAGATGAACCTGGCAGAGGACGGCGGTGGCCAGCTGGTCTACCTGGCACCCACCCGGGTCAACCTGCAACTGGCCCAGGAACGCCACCCGGAAATCACCTTCCGCGCCACCCGCGAAGTCACGGTATACGTCGACGCCTGATCGTGAGTGGTAACCAGGCCCTGAACGCGACAACGCCGCCCGGTGGGCGGCGTTGTCGTTTACGCAGGGCGCTACCCGATTGAATCAGAAGCGCAACCGGCTGCGCGTGCGCTCGCGGCGGGTGTCTTCGCGGGCCTGGTATTCGGCCAGGCAGCTTGAGGTTTTGAGCACCATCGAGCATTCCAGGTAATCGGTGATTTCGATCAGCGCGGCGCGAATGGCCTCGCCGGCCGGGGTGTTTTCCTGGTGGCCCAGTTCGCCACCCAGCCAGCCGCGCTGGGCGCGCAGGTTCACGCCGCTGTCGGAGGTGCGACCTTCGACGGTGCGCACATGCGCCAGCTCGCCGGTTTCGGCATTGACCACGCGCAGATCAACCGCGATGTAGGCCTGGGTGCGCGAGCCGCCGACGCCCAGGTTGGTGCTGCGTCCGCCAATGTTGACGCCGCGAACGTTGATGCCGCCGCCGGTCCGAGCCGTTTCTTCGGAGTAGGCCGTCACCGTGCCCAGTACGATGTATTGGGCGCCGGTCAGCTGGCCGATTTGGGCGGCCGTGTCCTGGCGAACCCGGCCGGAAGCGCCCAGGTCCTGTTCGCGCATCACGGCCTCCAGGTTGGTCCGCTCGACCACCGTGAAGGCATTGATGGCGGCCAGCTCGTTGGCCAGCATGTCGGACAGCTCCCAGCCCACGCTGCCGCCCCACCAGCCAACGCCGGCCACTTCGTTGGTGAACTCGGCCACGCCCAGCACCGGACGTTCGGCCATTGCGGCGCCGCTCAGCAGCAGCAAACTCAATGCAATTACCCGTTTCATCATCAACCTCCACTCATGAATGTTCAAAAATTCAATGGCCCAAGAGTACCGCACCGCGATGTCTGACAAGAGCCGTCACACTGTAAGTAACGAGAAGCCGACGCAAAAGCTGCCGTTCCCGGGCTGATGCGTTCTCCCTGGAATCCAGTCTGCATAGCCTGCCTGTACCGCAGATGAACCGTCGTTGCCGGCGGGCCTTGCCAAGGGTGGAGATGGCAAGATATCCTGATCGGCTCCCATACGCTGTCGAACTGAAGGTCCCGTCGAAACCACGATGACTTCCCAACTTGCTGCCCTGAATGAATGGGTGGATCAGGTGGCCGCACACACGCGTGCCGCCCGCGTCCACTGGTGTGATGGCTCCGATGCCGAGAACCGACGCCTTATCGAGCAGATGCTGGACTCTGGCGATCTGCTCCAGCTGAATCCGAAGACGCATCCTGAGTGTTATCTGCATCGCTCCGACCCGAATGACGTCGCGCGCGTTGAACACCTGACGTATGTTTGCACCCGCGAAAAACAGGATGCCGGACCCAACAATAACTGGATGGCGCGGGACGAAGCACATGCCCTGATGAGTGGTTTGTTTGCCGGGTGCATGGAGGGACGTACCTTGTATGTGGTGCCGTATTGCATGGGGCCGATCGATTCGCCCCTCGCTCGTTGCGGCGTCGAGATCACTGATAGCCCCTACGTCGTGGTCAACATGCGCCTGATGACCCGCATGGGTATCGAAGCACTGGCGCGAATCGAGCGGGAGGGACAGTTCGTCAAGGGCTTGCATTCGACTGGCGAGCTTGATCCGGACCAGCGCTACATCGTTCACTTTCCCGAAGAATTGATGATCCAGAGCTATGGCTCTGGCTACGGCGGCAATGCGCTTCTCGGCAAGAAGTGCCATGCCCTTCGCATCGCCAGTTACCAGGCGCGAGACGAAGGCTGGTTGGCCGAACACATGTTGATCGTCGGCATCGAGAATCCAAAGGGCGAAATTCGCTATGTCGCCGCTGCCTTTCCGTCGGCGTGCGGCAAGACCAACCTGGCCATGCTGATTCCGCCCAGGGCCTGGCAGGAAGCTGGCTGGAAGGTCTGGACCGTGGGGGACGACATCTGCTGGCTTCAGCCGGGTGAGGATGGCCGTCTTTATGCCATCAACCCTGAAGCGGGCTTCTTTGGCGTGGCGCCGGGAACCGGGGCCTCGACCAATCCAAACGCGCTGGCCATGCTTGATCGCGAGGCGATCTTTACCAACGTGGCCGTTACTGACGACAACCAGCCCTGGTGGGAAGGGCTTGATGACCGCCGCCCGGCCAGGGACTGGCGCGGCCGCGATTATGACCCCAAAAATGGTCCGGCCGCCCATCCCAACAGTCGCTTCACGGTTTCAATCAAGCGTTGCCCCAGTTACTCGCAGGAGGCTGAGAACCCGCGTGGCGTGCCCATCGACGCGATCGTTTTCGGCGGCCGGAGAGCTTCACTCGTCCCGTTGGTGCTGGAAGCACGCGACTGGCAGCATGGCGTGATGATGGGCGGTGCCATGGCCTCGGAGACCACGGCCGCAGCCACCGGCAAGGTGGGTGTGGTTCGCCGCGACCCCATGGCGATGAAACCGTTTTGCGGCTACAACTTTGGCGACTATTTCGCCCATTGGCTGGCGGTTGGGGAGAAGCTGAGCCGGCCGCCCAGGATTTTCCAGGTGAACTGGTTCCGACGCGACCAGGACGGCCGCTTCCTGTGGCCGGGTTTCGGCGACAATTTGCGCGTCCTCGCCTGGATCCTCGAACGCTGCGAGGGCAACGGTAAAGCGTTGGAAACCCCGGTGGGGTGTGTGCCTGCCGCCGATGCGCTTGACCTGGAAGGCCTGCAGGAAAGCCCGGACATGGAAAATCTGCTGGCAATCGACGAGGCTGGTTGGCGAGAAGAACTGGCCGGAATCGAAGCGTTTCTTGCCGACTATGGTGATCGGGTGCCGGCCGCCATGAAAACCGAACTTGAACGGGTCCGCCGGGCCCTGTCCTGATCCGGCGAGACGATCAAGCGGTTTGGATGGAAAAATTCCGAAAAAGACTGCTGAGACAAGTCTCTTTTAGCAAATATCCATTTAAAACAGTGATTTAAGGATTCAATCGAGATTCAAAAGAGGTTTACAAGTCTTTAACAAACCCCTTTTCATCCTGGATTGATAGTGCTAGTATCGGCTCAGAGTCGGAGGGTTAGCCGAGGTTTCGCGCGTTTTTACGCGCAGCTCGAAGGCGCTCTTCAACTCCGACACTTAGCTGTCGATACTAGTATCGAATGCATAATCAAAAGACACAATGGAGAGTCTGATGAAGCACAACCGTAACCCCCTTGCCTCGGCAATCAGCTATGCGCTCGGCGCGGGCATGGTTGCCGGCCTGGCAATGACCGCTGCTCCGGTTCTTGCCCAGGACGACGAAGAGGCGACGCTTGACCGCCTGGCCGTCACCGGTTCCCGTATTGCTCGTGATGACCTGGACGGCGCCCTGCCGGTACAGATCATTGACCGCGTATCCATCGAAGCATCCGGTAAGACCTCGGTCGCCGACCTGCTTCGCAACCAGCCGATCAACTCCGGCGGTTCCTTCCGTCCGCAGTCTGGTAGCTCGGCTCAGTCCTTCGCCGGCATCTCGCTACGCGCTCTGGGCTCAGGTCGTACCCTGGTCCTGATCGACGGTCGTCGCGCACCGACTGCCCCGAACGTGGGTTCCGGCCAGGATTTGAACGCTATTCCGCTGGCTGCCGTTGAGCGGATCGAAATCCTCTCCGACGGTGCCTCGGCAATTTATGGTTCCGACGCCATCGGCGGTGTTGTCAACATCATCACCCGCTCGGACTTCACCGGCGCTGAAGTCATGGTTGGCGTGTCCAGCCCGAAGCGCTCTGGTGGTGACACCCGTGAAGCTTCGGCCATCATTGGCGCAGCCAGCGACAACGCTCGCATCATGGTTGGTGTGTCGAACAACAAGCGTGACATCATCTTCCAGGCTGACCGTGAATGGTCACAGGGTGGTGCCTCGGTCTTCTCGAACAACGTGCTGCGTGCCAATGGCGCTTTCCTTCAGCACCCGACCTTCGGCTCTTCACTGGCCGGTAACGGTTGTAACGGCGAAGGCTTCTTCGAAGGCGGCTCTGGTGCCTCAACCCGTTGCTTCTACGACTTCACCCTGCAGGCTGCAGACGAAGCCGAGATCGAGAACCAGTCGCTGTTCACCCGCGCCAGCTACGACATCGACAACAACTGGACCATGCACATGAACGCCGGCATGACCCGCGTCAAGAGCTTTGGTCGTTACGCGCCGGTTCCGTCCTCGCCCTGGCTGGTAGGTGGCTTCGGCTTCATCCGCCTTGATCCGGGCACCCCGAACCACCCGGGTACCCCGGCCTCGGAAGGCGGCCTGAACCCGGCTTGGGAACAGTATCAGAACCCGGTTCTCAACGACGACGGTGATGTCCTTTACGCCGGTCCGGACGAGCAGCTGCTGCTGGCTCACCGCTTTGCCGCCAACGGCCCGCGTGATACCAACACCGACGCCTCGGTCTACGATCTGGACTTCTTCGTCACCGGTACCCTCGGTGATTACGACGTCGAGTTCGGTGCCCGTCGCGTTGAATCCCAGTACATCGACCTGGGTCGTAACTACGTGGTGTCTGCCCTGGCTCAGCCGCAGTTCGACAGCGGTGCCTACAACATCTATGACCCGTTCAACGTCGATCCGGACGTGCTGCAGTCGTTCACCTCGACCATCAACCGTGACGCTCGCTTCGTTTCCCGCGAGTACCGTGCACTGGTTTCTGGTGACTTGTTCGAAATGGCCAACGGCGCAGTTGGCTTCGCTGTCGGTGCCGAGTACCGCGACGAAGACTACAAGGACATCTACGATGACCTGCAGGCTGCCGGTAACATCACCGGTTCGGCCGGTAACTCAGCCTTCGGCGATCGTGACCAGTGGGCCATCTATGGTGAGCTGTTGTTCCCGCTGCTGGACAACCTCGAAATGTCCCTGGCAGGCCGTTACGATGATTACAGCGACTTCGGCAGCAACTTCTCGCCGAAAATCTCGTTCCGCTACGACGCGCTGGACACCCTCGGCTTCCGTGCCTCCTACGGTGAAGGCTTCCGTGCTCCGCCGCTGGATATCCTCGCCCAGCAGCCGTCCTTCGGTGCCGCTTCTGTAGTCCACGTTCCGACTGCTACGGCCTTCGGCAACGAAGACCCGACCGAAGCAATCCAGATCACCACCTTCTCGATTGCCAACCCGGATCTCGGCGCTGAAACCTCCGAGCAGTTCGGCCTGGGTGTTGTCTGGGAACCGACCGACTGGTTCACCGCAACCTTGGATTACTGGAACATCAGCATTGACGATCGCGTTGCCGGCATCGGTGCGCAGCAGATCATCAACTGCCTGGAAGGTACCAGCACCAACTGCCCGCCGGGACTGAGCTTCTTCCCGACCGGTTCGGCAGCTCCGAGCCCGGAGCTGGGTCTTGGTATGGAAACCCGTGCTGACGGCAGCATCGTGTTCCTGCAGAGCGGTTTTGCCAGCCTGGGTACGGTTGATTCCGACGGTTTCGACATCAGCCTGCGTGGTAACTTCGATCTGGACAACCTCGGTCGTCTGCGTTCGGAAATCAACGCTAGCTACCTGTGGAGCCAGGAAGTCGACAGCGGTGCCAACGTTGCCGGTCTGGCTGGTCTGCCGCGCTGGCGCGCGATCTGGGCCAACCAGTACAACTTCGGTGACTTCGGCGTGAACTGGAACATGAACTACATTGGTAGCCAGCGCAGCGCCTCCAGCCCGAACTTGGACCGCCTGCCGTCCTGGATCACCCATGACGTTCAGGTCAACTACTTCGCTCCGTGGAATGGTCGCATCTCACTGGGTGTCGACAACCTGTTCGACAAGGATCCGGTACTGGATCCGGGTGAAGGTCGTGGCTTCAACTTCAACCTGTACAACGGTTACGGTCGAGTCACCTACCTGCGTTATGTCCAGACGTTCTAAGTCAACCTTTTTGACCTAGTACCAACGGTAAAATTGACCAGGCCCGGACTCCGGGCCTGGTTTTTTTGTGCAAAGGAAAACTGTTTAATGACGGATTCTGCCGAGCGCTTCGCCCATTGGTCTCGCTATTGGGAGGGCGGCCCCCTGACGTCCTTGCCGGACGACTTCCGCGAAAATTACGACGGCGAGCTTGCAGCCTTCTGGTTTGACCGGTTTGCGGGCTTGCCCCAGCCGGCCGAAATTCTGGATGTGTGCACCGGCAATGGTGCCGTTGCCCTTCTGGCTGTACGTTGGGCACGAGAAAACCGTCGTGACATTGCGGTGACCGCGATCGATGCGGCCCGCATCGACCCTGAATCCATCGCCAGGCGTTGGCCTGCGCAGGCCGCGCTATTGCCACTGATCAAGTTTCGTCCCGAATCTCCCCTGGAAACCCTCGCCCTCGAGGCAGAGAGTGTCGATCTGATCTGCAGCCAGTACGGGCTCGAGTACTGTGAGTTGGACAAAGCGGTGCCGCGCCTGGCTGTCGCCCTGAGGCCGGGTGGTGAACTGGTGATGCTGGCGCACGACTTGTCGACCGCCATGGTTTCGACCATGCAGTCGGAGCAAAGCGAGTACGAACTGCTCCAATCGCTGGGTTTCGAGCGGCTCCTCAAGCGATGGGCTGCCGGTTTGCTGGATGCTCAATCCATCCGTAAGGGCCTGGAAGAAACGGCCAAGGCCCTGGCTGGCCAGCCAGCGACTGGCGCTGGCCCCCTTATTGGCCAGGTTATCCAGTCTTGCAGAGCGCTGCTCGGGATGCCGGCCGGCCAGTTGCTCGCCCAGAAATCACAGGCGGCGGCTTATCTCGCCCAGATCGATGCTGGTCGACTCCGGATTGAAGACATGCTTCGGGTCAACCGGCAAATAGGTCTGGATGATCAGTGGCTGGACATCTTTGAGCAGGCTGGCCTGCAACTGATTGAAACCCTGCCCGTCAAATATCAGGGTGTGCATCACGTCGGGACGGCCAGGCGCTGGAAGAAAAGCCAGGGCGCTTGAGCTTGAGATCCCCTACAGGGTCTTGCTGCCGGTGTAGCGGAAGCGTGCGTTGAAGGCCACCGTGATGCGCTGGCTAGTGCCTTCATAAGGCATGACTTCATGCAGGAGCCACGACGGAAAGAGCACCAGCTGGCCCGGCATCAAACGCAGCATCAGGGGCGCACCTGAAAACGGTCGTTGCAGACGCACATTGGCCGCGTCCACGTACATGTTCGACGCCAGGTTTGGATTGATGAAGCACAAGCGGCCACTGTCCGATTCCGGATCATCGCCATCGTGTTGCACGCAGTAAACGCCTGACCAGGAATGGTTTGGATGATTGTGAGCTGCGAAATAGCCGCTTTGCTGGGTGATGTGGAACCACGACTCGATCCCGAAATGAAGATTCCCGAGGACATCGTCATCGTAGTTGTTGATCTGCTTGATCAACCCGTACAAGCGGCCAAGACAAAATTGCCGGAGCTGCTGAACGCAGCTTTCCGGCCAGTCGAAAAGGTCAAACCGGCTTTCATAAAGGGTTTTATTGCGCTTCACCCTGGGCTCGGGGTTGGCGAAACGGTCACCGGCCCCGGCGCGTTCCAGGAACAGTGTGCGAAGGTCGTTGTTCAGCCGCTCGCAGTCCTCCATGCGGGTCTGGAGGAGCGGGACGGCAAACGCTGCGGTTACTTCATTCATACGTCGTTCGCGTCTGTCGATACACCCTTTCAGTATAGCGCGGCACCGCTGGCTTGGGCCGTCCTCGGGGGGTATGCAGGCTGGCAAGAAAACCGGATGTTGCGGGGTTTCGCCTGGTTGATGGAGGCAGGCTGGCAAGTTATACAGATTGGCCGCCGCGTGAGTATTTCGTGAGGGCCTGTATCGATCTTGTTCGGGATGCGCGGAGTGACATTCAGGCCAGGCACGGGGGTTGAGTATTGTTTCCAGATCGGCTAACGTGCAATGCTAGTTTTGCCGACGCGACTTACTTTTCAGGATTGACCTTTATGAAACGACAGAAATTTGCGATGAATGCTGGCCTGGCCATTGGAGCAGGAATGCTTCTGGCGGTGCCGCAGATCCAGGCCCAGCAGGTTGAGCCGGTGTTGGACACCAGCCGAGCCGTGGCTCAGGAGACCGGCCAGTCACAGGAGCGGATCGACAACCTCGATTCCCGAATCCAGACCCTGCTGAGCGACTATCGCGCGAACCTCAACCAGCTTGAGCAACTCAATCGCTATAACGCGTCGCAGCAGCGCCAGGTTGACTCGCAGCGTCGTGAAATTGCCTCGCTGGAGCGCGACATCAGCAACATCGCAAGTCTGCAGCGTGCCGTTCAGCCGCTGATGGAAGACATGGTCGAAGCCCTCGCTGAGCTCGTCACTGCTGACGTGCCGATGCTGCTCGACGAGCGTCGCCAGCGCGTTGAGCGACTGCGCGGGATCATGGATGATCCGGGTCGCTCCCCTGCACAGCGCTACCGACTGGTAGTCGAGGCGTACCAGATCGAGAACGAGCTGGGACGCACGATTGAAGCGTACCGCGACAGCATCGAGGTCGATGGCCGCACCTATGAGAACGTCGAGTTTCTGCGGATTGGTCGCGTTGCACTGATTTTCCGCACCGACGACGACGAAGTGCTCAAGCGTTTCGATGCCGATAGCGGTTCCTGGGTTGACCTGGATCGCGCCTTCCTGCCGGACGTGAAAACAGCATCCCGGATTGCCCGCGAGCAGATTCCGCCTGATCTGATTTTCATTCCGGTAACCGCGCCTCAGACCGGCGAATAAGGGGGCATCATGACGACTGCAAACCGTTCATCACTTCGTACATCCGTTCAGGCCAACCAGACCATGAGCAAATTTTCTTTCCGTCACGCCGTCATTGCCGCCCTGGTAATGTCCGTGGCCGCTTTTGTTGCCGTGCCAAACGCACTGGCCCAATCTCAGGCTCAGTCCATCGAGCAGGTCCTGCAGGCCATGCAGAGCGAGCGTCGTGCGGTCAGCGCTGAAAATCAGGAGCGTGAAGCCCGTTTCCGCCGTGAAGAAGCCAACCAAGAGCAGGAGCTGTCGCGGCTTCAAGCTGAAGTCAGAGCTGCCGAGCGCGAGGCCGAGCGTCTTGAGAACCTTCGCGAAGAACTTGATCGCGAGTTGGAATCCTTGCGTGCCACGCTGGCCGAGCGCCAGGGCGAGTTCGGTGAATTGTTTGGTGTGGCCCGCGCGGCTGCGGCCGACCTGGAAGGCAACCTGGCTGAATCGCTGATTTCTGCCCAGTTCCCGAATCGCGGCGAAGACTTGTCGCGTATGGCGCAGTCCGGCTCTCTGCCGACTATCGAAGAGCTGGAATATCTGTGGTTCACCATGCTGCAGGAGATCAGTGAGCAGGCCCGCGTTGCACGCTTCGATGCGCCGGTCATTCTCAGCGACAACCGCTCGGAAACCGAAACCGTGGTTCGCATTGGACCGTTTGCGGCCTTTACCGAGCGCGGTTTCCTGATTCCGCGTGATGGCCAACTTCGTTATCTGGTTCGCCAGCCTGGCGGTGGTGCAGTCCGCGCCGCCCGCGATGTCTATAACTTTGATGGTTCTGGCGTCACCCGCGGCCTGATTGACCCCTCACTGGGCGCGCTTCTGGGCATGGCGGTTGAAATCCCCAACCTGCGCGAGCGCATCGATCAGGGTGGCGGCATTGGTTACGCCATCATCATCGTTGCCATTTTCGGCACCTTGCTGGCACTGTTGCGCTGGTTGTTGCTGTCGATCACGGCAATGCGAGTCAAGTCGCAGATGCGTTCATCCACGCCATCGTCGGGTAACCCGTTGGGTCGGATCATGATCGCGTATGAAGAGAACCGCAAGGAAGATCTGGAAACCCTCCAGATGCGTCTTGACGACGCGGTTCTGCAGGAACTGCCCAAGCTGGAGAGCGGCCTGAACATCGTCAAGGTACTGGCAGCGATCGCACCGCTGATGGGTCTGCTGGGTACCGTTATCGGCATGATCGTCACCTTCCAGGCTATTACTCTGTTTGGTACGGGTGATCCGAAGCTGATGGCCGGTGGTATTTCACAGGCACTGGTGACCACCGTGCTGGGTCTTATCGCTGCCATTCCGCTGCTGCTGCTGCACGCCTTTGCTTCCGGCACGGCCCGTCGTCTCGGCCAGGTGCTCGAGCAACAGTCAATCAGCCTGGTGGCCGAGCCCGACGCCAACAACGGCTGATGCATCGCATCGCTGAGGTATTAGTTACGTGTTAGAGCTACTCAATCCAGCCAACGCCATCGCGACCATCTCGAACTTCCTGAACGTGGGTGGTCCGGTGGTGGTGGCATTGCTGTGCAGTACCTTCGTCATGTGGATGCTGATCAGCGAGCGGGCCCTGTACTTTGCCATCTGGCATCGCCGCCTTTTTGGCAAAGCCGTCAAGTCCTGGGACAATCGAGAGGACCGTCGCACCTGGGAGGCGTATGCCTACCGTGAGCGGCTGATCTCCGAGGTGCGGGTCGAAAATCAGCGCAATCTGAACGTGATTCGGGCGCTGATCATGATCACGCCATTACTGGGGCTGTTGGGTACGGTCACAGGCATGCTGGAAGTGTTCCAGGTCATTGTCGACACCGGGGCGTCGAATGCTCGTTTGATGGCATCCGGCATCTCGCGGGCCACCATTCCCACCATGACAGGCCTGGCGGTTGCCTTGACCGGCGTTTTGGCAATCAACTATCTGGAGCGCTTGAACCAGCGCTCTGTTGCCAAGCTGTCTCAAGACCTTGAAGTCGAAGCCGGCATGGGCTTCGGTGGCCATCGGCGACTGGCAGGTTCATCGCTGGAAGCCGGCGAGGTCGACATCACCCCGCTGCTGGATATCGTTTTCATTCTGCTTATCTTCTTCATCGTCACGGCGACGTTCCTCGATGAAATAGGTCTGGGCATGACGTCACCGGAAGAAACGCCGCCCGAGGATCAACGCCGTCCGCCACCATCGATGGTGCTGAATGTTCGCAACGATGGTTTCGTCATGGTCGATGATGTCCGACTGACTGACCCGCGCTCTGTCAGCCCGATCGTGGAAGCGTTCATGGCTGAAAATCCGAATGGCGTGGTCATGATCAGTGCGGCAAATGACGCCAGGGTTGAAACTACCGTGCTGGTTTTGGATCAACCCCGTATGGCCGGCGTTGAACCCGCCGTGGCCTTGCAACAGAGACAGTAGAGGAACACCATGCTTAGACGACGCAGAACAGACGGTGAAGAGGACGCGGATGTCAACGTCACACCGTTGCTCGACATCGTGTTCATCATGCTGATTTTCTTCATCGTCACGGCCACCTTCATCAAGGAGCCGGGCGTACAGGTTCAGCGGCCCGATGCCGATACGGCCGAGGATCAACGCCTCGTTTCCGTGCTGGTGGCGATTGATTCGGAGAATCGCATCTGGATCAACCGGGAAGAAACACCACTGGAAGGCGTTCGTGCTGCTGTCGAGCGCCTCCGCCGCGAGAACCCACGGGGTAGCGCTGTGATCCAGTCCGATGGTTCTGCAGAAAGCGAGTACTTGATTCGCGTTCTGCAGTCAATCCGTGATGCTGGTGTTCAGGAAACCATTGCCGTATCGACGAGGCGCTCATGAGTCCAATCATCCGTCTTTTCACGGGCCTACCCGGCGCATTTCTGATCACTGCGATCATTTTTCTCCTGCTGGCGTCGGTCATTGCCCAGAATCAGGATGTCCTTCTGACCGACGATGTGTCGGTTCAGATCAACATCAGCCGGCAGATCGAAGATCGTTCCACCCAGCGCCCGGAGGATTTCCAGCGCCCAGTGCTTGATCAACCACCGCCACCGCCGCCGGTGGTGACCGACCCGTCATTCCGTCCGACGATTGGCACGGCCGCGGTAGAAGCTCCCGACCTCGGTGCAGGCCTGGACATTGGAACCGGATTTAATCCCGATAGAGATGCTCAGCCGCTGGTCAGGATTCCGCCTCAGTATCCCAGCCAATGCCAGGGTAGGGCTGGCCCCGTCGAATCCGTCACGGTGGAATTCGACGTGACGCCGGAGGGAACGGTTGTGAATCCGCGAGTCGTGGATTCAACCAACACCTGTTTCAACCGGGCGGCCATGCGTGCGGTCGAGCGCTGGCGCTACCAGCCGCGCGTCGTGGACGGCGTACAGCAACCCCGCTTCGGCGTTAGAACCGCCATCGACTTTTCACTGGAGGGATGATCGTGCGATTGACCCAATACCGTCTGTTGTTCGCGGTTTCTTTCCTTGTCGCCGCCTTGGGTGCCTGGTCCACGGCGTCCGCCCAGACGTTGACGCCAGCAGTGGCCAATGACCTGCTGAGCGCGTACGAGGAGCTGGAAAACGAGAACTTCGAAGAGGCACTGCAGAAACTTGACACCCTGATGAGCCGTCGCGGCGAGCGGATGTCCGGCTTCGACCGTGCCTCGGTTTTGCAGATTCGCGGATCGGCCCACGTTCAGCTCGAAAACTTCGAGGCGGGTATACGTGACTTCGACGAGGCTTTGAACCTTGAAGCACTCCCGTCAGAGCAAAACAACCGTTTGCGATTCAATCTGGCGCAACTTTATTTCGCTACTGAGCGTTACCGGGAGTCAATCGACCTGTTCAATCGCTGGTTGGCGAGTGAAGAGGCAGAGCCCTCCGAAACCACCTTCTTCATGCTGGCCGGCGCCCATTACCAGTTGGATGAACTTGAGCCTGCCCTGGAAAACATCATCCGTGCCATGGACCTCGCCCCTGAGCCAAGGCAACGTAACTACGATTTCAAGAACGTGGTTCTGAACGAGCTCAACCGAACGACTCAGCGGACCGAGTTGATGAAGCGGATGGTGGCGCTGTGGCCTGACAATTTGCCTTATTGGCGTCAACTGGCTGGGCTGTATCTTGACCAAGACGATCAATTCCAGGCGTTCTCGGTCATGGAATCAGCGTACCTGGCGGGTCTGACCGAAAGCGAGGATGACATCATTCTGTTGGCCCAGTTCTACTCGACCTTCAACAATCCACATCGTGGTGCCAATCTGGTAGAGCGCGAGATGGAGCAGGGTCGAGTTGAGAGAAACGTTGATAACCTTCAGCTGCTTTCCCAGTTGTGGAGCCAGGCGCGCGAACATCGGCGGTCGATTCCGGTTCTCCGTGAAGCGGCCGGCATGGCAGAGACCGGGACCCTGTATTACCGTCTTGGACAGGCGTTGATGGCTGACGAAAACAATGCCGATGCCGAAGACGCGTTCCGCAACGCGTTGAACGTAGGTGGCTTGAGCGAGGCCAACCGGGCCGACGCCTGGCTGCTGCTGGGTACGGCACGATTCAACCAGGCAGGACCTGGAGATCGTGCGCAGCGTCGTCGGGCCAACGAGGCCTTTGCCGAAGCAGCCCGCTTTGATCCGACCCGGGCTCAGGCGAGATCGTGGCAGGAATATATCCGAGCCATTGACGATACGGAGACGCGACAGGCGCTGCTGGAACAGGAGCAGGAAGAACGCCTGGCCGAAGCCGCCGAAGAGCGTTTCCTGCAGTCTTGTCGCGCACTTCAGATTGCCGGACGAACCCTGTCTGCGGAGTGCCAGGAAGCGCTTGAGCGTGAGCAGGAAGAACTGGACGCCCCGCTTGAAGATGACGCCGAATAATCGGGGCGGAATGACGGGTTATTGATAAAACGGCAGGCCACTGGCCTGCCGTTTTGCTTTTGGTTCTGCCGAATGGGCAGGGTCGATGGAATGGCCGTTGACAGTTGGCAGTTGGGTCGAGTAACGGGTTCCAGGGGAAGACGGGATGGAACGAGCGCAAAGATTGAAAGCGGTTGGGCTGCTGTTGGCGGTGTTGTTTGCACTGCCTGTCGTTGCCAGTGATCTTGGCCCCTATTTCCGCCAACTGAGCGTCATCCAGGGTCTGCCCGATAGCCAGGCAGAAGCCATCGTCCAGGATATCTACGGTTATATCTGGATCGGTAGCCGGGGTGGACTGGTCCGTCATGAGGGCCAGCACATCCGACCGGTTGGCCATGATCCAAGGCAGCCGAACGCCTTGCCGGGCGATAACATCACGATTCTGCACGCCCATTCCGACGGTCACGTCTGGGCCGGTATTTCCGGCCACGGGCTGGTCGAAATCGCCCCGGATTTAAGTCTGCTTCGGCATCTCAAGCCCGAGAGTGAAGGCGGCAAGCTCCCGCATGGAACCATCTGGTCGATGACCGAAGACTGCGAGGGTGGGCTGTGGTTCGCTTTCATGCGCGGCGGTGTGGCCCGCCTGGCTCCCGATGGCAGTCTCCGCCGGTTTCCCCAGGAATCGGCCTTTGGATTGGCGGAGAACGGCTTTCAGATGTCCATCCACAGCGCATCGGATTGCTCGGTCTGGCTGGCCCAGACCGAAAGAGTTTCCCGCCTTGCCAGCCCGAATGGCGACAGGTTTCAGCCTTTGCTTGATCGCGATCCCAACGCGGGCCACCCAATCTTCAACGGCTTGTCGGAGCTTCCGGATGGCCAGGTTCTGGCTCATCGCCGTCATGAGCTGCTTGCCATTGATGCTGATGGCAAGGGCTATGAGCAACTCCTCGAGACGCGCAATACCATCAGTGGGGTCGTCGAGACGCGTCAGGGGCTGCGCTATGTCGTGACCTATGACGGCCTGCTGATATGGGACGTTGCCCGGGGAGACTACCGAACGATCCAGCGCCAGCCCGGGATTCCCGGGAGCCTGCTGTCGAATCATTTGTTCAATCCGCTCCTCGACCAGGAAGGCGGGCTCTGGATGATCGTCACCCGCAACGGACTTGCCTACTTGCCGCCAGGGCACGAGGCTTTTGCCCGTTATCAACCGGTCCCCGGACGTGAAGACCGGCTGGGGTTCTCAGTGGTCAACGCCCTTAAAGTCACCGACGATCCGTCGATTCTGCTCGTCGCCAGTCGTGAAGGCGGTGTCCAGCAACTCGACCTGGATAGCGGGGAGGCTCGCTGGCTAAGTGATGTTTATGACGATGCCGCCGTCGGAGAAGAAACGTTGGTTGCCAGTCTGGCAAAGGTCGATGACCGCCTGGTTTTTGCCCGGACCAACCGTATCTGGTCCTACCGGCCTGCGGACGGCCAGATTGAAGATTTGCTCCTGCGGGAGCGTGTCGAGCAAGGCACCTTTCATTTTCTCAGGCCTGCTTCGAACGGTCAGTTTTGGGTCGTTACTTTTGATGCGGGCCTCTTTCGCCTGGACCTGCGCGAGGGAAGCCGCGAGCACTTTCATGCCGGCGGTGAAGGTTCATTTCATCTTCCTGAGACAGAGGTCATTGACGTCCTCCAGGACGGAGGCGGTCATTGGTGGCTGGCAGGCCGTCAAACAATCTATCGATACTCGCCAGGTCAGGGGTTTCGCGCGTCTCGGATGGTGGATCATGGCCAGATCCAGGCTATTCATTGGGCAGATGACCAGCTCTGGGTAGCGACCGACCTTGAACTGACCAGCTACCAGCGCGCTGGCCAAACGCTCCAGCCGCTGGGTCGATGGCCCCTGCGCGAGCAGTTGACGCGTGGTCGAATACTGAATATCCACAAGGCTCACGACGATGAATTATGGCTGGTCATGTCGAATGGCCTTGCCCGGTTCAACCCGTTGTCCGGCCAACTCCGGCGATTCCAGAAAAATGACAGTCTGCCAATGGCCGAGTTTCGACGTCACTCGATGGCCGCATTACCGGATGGTCGCCTGGCTCTGGGTAGCAGCGGCGGCCTGTTGGTGCTTGATCCTGCGCTGGTCGGGAATGCCGATCAGCCGGTGCCCGTCCACATCACGCATCTGACCAGCGGAGACCAGACCTGGACCTTCATGCCTGGCGAACAGCAGCTGATCGAGCTCGACCATCGGGCGACGTCGATCAGCGTGGATTTCAATGCGCCGAGCTTTGTTGCACCGGACCAGGTTCGTTACCGCCTGAGGCTCGAGGGCTGGGATGAAGACTGGCTGCAGCTCGAAGGGCAGACTCGCCACTACTACAGTCGCCTGCGCCCTGGTCGCTACCGTTTCCGCGTTCAGGCGGCAACGCCTGATGGGCCGTGGTCAGAGACCAGCCAGTATTTGGAGTTGACTATTGCCCATCCGCCCTGGTTGAGCCGTTGGGCGTTGACGGGTTATGCGCTTTTGGCCTTGCTCTTGTTGCTGATGTTGTGGGGTGGTGCGCGCGCCGTGCGACGTCGACGCGAAGAGATGCGCCAGGCGTCCAGCAAGCGACAGTTGGCCGAGGAGCAACGCGGATTCATTGAGCGGCTCAATCGAAAGCTTGCGCCCGAGACGGTTGGGCAAGTCCTGCTTGAGGAATTGGTCAACCTGACGGGAGCCACCCGTGGTTGTCTGGTCTTCGACCACCCTGAACTCTCCCGGCCGGCCATCCACATCGGCGATGACCGATCGACCAGCCACCCGGAACACCAGACCCCCGCCCATGAACGAGAGGTTTGTTTCTCGGTCGACGACCAACGCATTGCCGGCTGTCGACTGGCCTGGGATGACAAGGCCCCTTCCGGCGTTGACCAGGAGCGACTGGCGCTGCTGCTGCAAACCGCTCGCCCCACGTTGCGTAATCTTCTGCTGCTGGAGAAAGTCAGGGCGTTGGCCGAACGGGCCGAACAGGCCAATGCCGCCAAGTCTGAATTCCTGGCCACCATGAGCCATGAAATCAGAACGCCATTGCATGGCGTCATGGGCATGGTGGATCTACTCAAGGACAGTGAGCCGACGGCCGGGCAAATGGATCTGCTGACAACCTTGCACCAGTCGGGTCGCCAGCTCCAGCGAATCATTGATGATGTGCTTGATATTTCACGTATCGAGGCCGGCCGGTTGAGTCTCGAAAAAAGCGATTTCGAGCTCAACTCGCTGCTTGAACAAATCATTGACTTGCATGCCGCCAACGCCGGTGCCAAGGGTGTCGATCTTCGTTTGCGAATTGCCTCGAATCTTCCTCTGGTCGCCTTCGGTGATGCCGATCGCCTCGGGCAGGTGTTGGGTAATTTGCTGAACAACGCCATCAAGTTTACCGAGCGCGGCGGCGTTGAGCTGTCAGTCGCTGTCGAAGCCGGCCGATGGCTGGTGTTGTTTGTCCGCGACTCCGGGCCGGGCATCGACGAAGTGGACCGTGAACGCCTGTTCCAGCCTTTCGAACAGCTCGATGCCTCCATTACCCGGAGCCATAGTGGCAGTGGGCTTGGGTTGGCTATTTGTCGCCGGCTGGTTGCTGCGATGGACGGTGAACTCAGCCTGATTGAACAAACCCTGCCGGGATCCTGTTTCCGGGTTCGTCTGCCCATCATCGACTGTCCAAGCCCGCCTTTGCCGCTGTCGAATTTCCTCGGCGGCGTACACGTTGCGGCAACGTGTGATGCCAGCAGCGCCAGGGTCATATTGAGGCTGGCCCGGCGATGGGGCTTCCGGTTCACCCGTGTTCGGACCCAGCCGCCAGCCCCCTGCGACTTGCTGCTGGTCGCCAAGGACCTGTCGGACCTCCCGCCAGCGTGGGCCGATCAGGCCGGCAAGTTGGCAGTTGTCAGTCATCTGGGTCGCTCTCTGGACCCGTCGGTATTTCCGGGTCGTGAGGCGATGATTCTGCGTTGGCCGTTGACTGAAGGTCGTCTGCTGTCGCTACTGTTCAATCTGCGCCAGACCAACCTTGACCCCGATGATGCGGTAGATGCCAAACGTCCGGCAAACGAGTAAACTCCGGGTATTGGGATTTTCAACGGGAAGGACGCCATGGATTTTTCACTGCTGATCGTGCTGGGCCTGATCGCGGCCCTGGTAATTTTCGTCATTTCGATCTACAACCGGCTGGTTGCATCGAGAAACCGCTACAAGAACGCTTTTGCCCAGATCGATGTTCAACTGACTCGGCGTTATGACCTCATCCCCAACCTGGTCGAAGTCGCCAAGAAATACATGAGCCACGAGCGCGAGACGCTCGAAGCGGTCATTCAGGCGCGCAATGGCGCTGTCAACCAGCTCAAGCAGGCCTCGGGAGATCCGACCGATCCGGACGCCATGAAGCGCCTTGGCCAGGCAGAGCAGGGGCTTTCCGGCGCGCTGGGCCGTCTATTTGCCCTGTCCGAGAACTATCCGGACCTGAAAGCCAACCAGAACATGATGCAGTTGTCTGAAGAACTGACCAGCACCGAGAACAAGGTGGCCTTTGCCCGTCAGTCGTTCAATGATTCGGTGATGAGCTACAACATCCTGCGCGAGAGCTTCCCCAACAACATCGTTGCTGGCATGTTCAACTTCAACCCGGCCCAACTGCTCGACATCGAAGACCCCGCCAAGCGCCAGGCCGTTCAGGTGAATTTTGGCTAAGGCGGTGAAAGGCGAAAGGTGAAAGGTGAAAGGATGATTTTTTCGGATAGAGGAGGCTACCTGGCGGCCGCATTGCATCGTCAGTCCGCTTTATCTTTTACCTTTCACCATTTACCTTTCACCGAGCAAACGTGAATTTCTTCGAGCAACAGGACAAGGCGCGACGACAGACTCGTCGATTGGTGACCTTGTTTGGCCTCGCCGTACTCGGCATCATTGTGGCCGTCAACGTGCTGGTGCTGGGCCTGTTCGGTTATGCCGAGATTGGCCAGCCGGGGACACCGGTTGGGCCGGGTGAGTATCTCCAGGCCAATTTCAATCTTATTGCCGTCACCAGCCTGATCACCGGCGCGATTATCGGTCTGGCCAGTGCCTTTCGTACGCTCCAGTTGCGTAGCGGCGGTGGCGATATTGCCCGTGCGCTTGGCGGCACCCTGGTTGAACCGGATACCCGTGACCCCTTGCGGCGTCGCCTGCATAATGTCGTCGAGGAAATGGCCATTGCTTCAGGCATTCCCGTGCCCGAGGTCTACGTGCTGGAGCATGAGCAAGGCATCAATGCGTTTGCGGCTGGCTATTCCCCGTCGGACGCAGCCGTCGCGGTTACCCGTGGCACGCTGGAGCATCTCGATCGTGACGAGTTGCAGGGTGTGATCGCGCATGAGTTTGCCCATATCTTCAACGGCGACATGCGTTTGAATATCCGTTTGATCGGCGTGCTGTTCGGTATTCTGATCATTTCCATCATTGGCCGACGGCTTTTGTTCTCGGCTCGCCTGGCGCGTGGTTCACGCAATGCCGCACCGGCAATATTCATCGGCTTGGCGGTTCTCATTATTGGCTACATCGGTTTGTTTTTCGGTCGTTGGATAAAGGCCGCCGTATCGCGTCAGCGGGAATACCTGGCCGATGCCTCGGCCGTGCAGTTCACTCGCCAGCCCGATGGGGTGGCCGGAGCCTTGAAGAAAATTGCTGCCCTGAGTGCCAGCTCCTACATGGTGGCCGATGCCGAGGAGGTGGGACACATGCTGTTTGCCCGCGGCATGGGTTACCAGTTATTTGCCACCCATCCGCCGCTCGAGTCACGGATCAAGGCGATTGATCCCAATTTCGACAAGGCCGAAATCAAGGCCCTGGCCGAATCGCTCAGTCGCCATGCCCAGGCACGCCGGGCCGAGGCAGAGGCAGAGGCGCAAGCCAGGCGGGCCGCGGCCGAAAGCCAGCAGACGCCCCAACAGCGCGGGCCAGGTGGCCTGCCGCTGGATGCCGAGCGCCTGGCTGAGCAAATTGGCCAGCCCGGTCTTAATCAGGTTTTCATCGCCGCTGCGCTGACGGCCAGCCTGCCGAGCACGCTGGAGCGTGCGGCACACAGTGACGAATGGGCCATGGAGCTGATTGCTTGCCTGTTGCTGTCAAGCGACGACAACGTGCGCGAAGAGCAGTTACTGTTGATTGCCCGCCAGTTGGGCGAAGATGGGGAGCAGCAGACCCGCAGCTTGCTCCCTTCCGTGCGTGGGCTAAAGCCCGAGCAGCGTCTGCCACTGATGGAAATGGCCTTCCCGGTCCTCCGGCGTCGACCGGCCCGTGATCTGATCGACTTCATGAAACTTGTCGAGAGCCTGGTCGCCGCAGACGGCAAACTCGACGTCTTCGAATACGCGCTGGCGAGACTGCTGAACAAGCACATCGAGGAATCATTGAATCCTTCACGGGCGGGAGCACCCGGCTCGTCCAAGCTGTCAGGTCGCCTGCCAGCTGCTGCCGAGTTTTTGTCCATCCTTTCCCATCACGGCAGGCCCGAACAGGCCGAGGTGGCGGTGGAAGCCGCTGCCGAGGGCCTCCGGATGATCGCAGAGGGAACGGCGATGCCGCCCTTGCTCGAGTCTATCCCGACCGATTGGCCGGCGCGCCTGGACAAAGCGCTGGCCGGGCTGGACAAACTCCGGCCGAACGACAAGGAGCGCTTGCTGAAGGCCATGGTGACCGTGGTTCAGTTCGATGGTCAGGTTGTAACAGCCGAGCTGGAACTACTCCGGGCAATCTGCGGCTTGCTGCATATCCCGCTGCCGGTCGTGGCGACCGACAGCGGGCGTTGACCTTCTCGGGCTCAGTTCTCGAGGGTAAAACCCACCTCGATGGTTACCTGCCAGTGGGCAATCTGACCGTTTTCGATATGGCCGCGTGTGTCCACCACCTGGAACCAGCGCATGTGCTTGATGGTCGAGGAGGCGCGCGACAAGGCGGTGCTGACGGCATCCTCGATGCTTTTGGTCGATGAACCGGTCAGCTTGATCTGCTTGTAGACGTGGTCGCTCATGGTCTCTCCTAACTGTGAGTGAGATTCCAGGCCGCTGTTCATCTAGACTGAAAACTAAAAAAACTAGACTGAAAACGATCCCGGAACAACAGGATATCCGGCCTGATCACGAAAAGCAGGCTTTCGGCCTGTCGCAATCAGTCTGAGCCCGGGCCAATGAAGTGGCCGTCAAAGTCGCCGCTCCCCGAAACCATCAGCGGGAGGTGGTGTTGGCGAATGGCGAGCTGGGTGATAATTTAGCCTGGCTTCAAGAGATTCGGGAAAGGCTGCCATGATTGGACTGCTTCAGCGCGTTCGTCATGCCTCGGTCGAGGTCGGGGAAGAGTGCATTGGCCGGATCGGCCCGGGCTTGCTGGTGCTGGTTGGCTTTGAGCGCGGTGATCGGGAAGACAAGCTTGATCGGCTGCTTGAGCGTATCTTGAATTACCGGGTGTTTGCCGACGAGCAGGGGCGGATGAATCGAAGCTTGCGCGATACGGGCGGTGGTCTGTTGCTGGTGCCGCAGTTCACGCTGGCGGCGGATACCAACTCCGGTAATCGGCCCAGCTTTACGCCAGCCGCTGCGCCCGATGAGGGTGAGCGCTTGTTCGAGGCGCTGCTGGCTCGTGCCGACGAGGTCTGGCCGGGCGTTCAGTCCGGTCGCTTCGGTGCGGATATGCAGGTCGGTCTGGTCAATGATGGTCCGGTCACTTTCTGGTTGACGGTCAATCCGGATTCTTGAGCATGCGCGCCAGCGTGTTGCGGCTGATGCCCAACCGCCTTGCGGCCTCGGATTGATTGCCCTCGCAGGCTTCAAGGGCGGTGGTGGCGAGCGCATGTTCGAAAGCCTGTTTGAAGTGCTCATGGCCTTCGTTCTTATCCCCGGCAAGCCGTTGGCGAACCGCCCGCGCCAGGCCGTCCGTCCAGTCCGTAGAGAGAGCGGCCGTACCGGCTTCGGCATACTCGGGCGGCAGATCGTCCAGGGCAATCACCGGAGCAGGGGCCAGTGCGGCCAGCGATTGGCACAAGTGCTTCAGTTCGCGGATATTGCCTGGCCAGTGCAGCTTGGCCAGATGGTCAAGTACGGCTTTACCGGCCAGTTTCGGTGGAAGTCGGAAGGCCTGGCCCGCTTCGCGCAGGAAATGCCGGGCCAGCACGGGAATGTCTTCCCGCCGTTCTCGAAGCGGCGGCACTTCCAGCGCAATTACCCGCAGGCGATGGTAAAGATCGGCGCGAAAATGGCCTTGCTGAACGCTGTCGGCCAGGTCGTGGTGGGTGGCGGTCACGATTCTGGCGTCCACCTTGACCAATTCGCGACCGCCTAGTCGGTAATACTCGCCCTCCGCCAGCACGCGCAGCAAGCGCGACTGCAACCCCAGCGGCATGTCCCCGATTTCATCGAGAAACAGGGTTCCACCGCGAGCCTGTTCAAAGCGACCCTGTCGGCGGTCCTCGGCGCCTGTAAATGCGCCTTTTTCATGGCCAAACAATTCCGACTCGAGCAGATCTTCGGGAATGGCCGCGGTATTGATGGCCACGAATGGACCGTCAGCACGACCCGAATGACTATGCAGGGCACGTGCAACCAATTCCTTTCCAGTCCCAGTCTCTCCGGTTATCAGTACTGGAATGTCGATGCCGGCAACGCGACCAATCATTCGAATCAGTTCCTGGAAGGCGGGTGACTGGCCAACCATGCCTGCTTCGTCTTCGGCGGCTGCCTCGGCGGGGCTTGCAGGATCGAGCGCGCGCTCGACCAGTCGGCCCACTTCGTCCAGGTCGAACGGCTTGGCCAGGAACTCGAAGGCGCCGCCCTTGAAGGCACGCACGGCCGAGTCCAGGTCCGAGTAGGCAGTCATGATGATCACCGGCAGTTCCGGCAACGATTGGCGGAGCACTTGCATCAAGTCAAGACCGCTTTCGCCGGCCAGGCGAATATCGGCCATGACCAGGCCCGGCGTTGCCTGCTTGAGTGCCTGGTGCAGTGACGCTCCATCGGCAAATACCTGGACTGGTCGCTGGGCCCGCTTGAAGTACTCCTCCAGCACGTAGCGAATGGCAGGATCATCGTCGATCACCCAAACCGCGTTAGTCATCCGAGGCGGCTCCAGGCGTGATCAGGGGCAGGCGCACGCGAAATCGGCTGCCATCGGCCAAGGGAAGATACTCAACCAGGCCGCCATGGCTGCGGGCAATTTGCTGAACAACCGCCAGCCCAAAACCGGAACCCTGGTCGCGGCCACTCACCATGGGCAAAAACAATTTGTCCCGTAGCGACGGTTCGACGCCGGGACCGTTATCGTCAATATCGATCTGGACGGCATGTCGGGCAGGCCGGTCAACCAGCGGTGAATGATGTTCGATGCGGCTGCTCAAGGTCAAATGACTCGCATTGGCCTGAACGGCATTGCGGAGCAAATTCAGAAACAGCTGGTGGAGGGGACCGCTGCTCGCCAGGATATCCGGAATGCTGGGGTCGAAGCGGCGCTCGATCCTCAGCCCAGTGGGCGACTCCGCGTCGACCAATTCCAGCGTTTCATTCAATATCTGGTGGAGATTGACCGCTTCGCGTTCCTCGGGTGCCGCCTCGGCGAAGCGTTCGATCAGACGGGTGATACGGTCGACTTCGCGCTGAATCATTCGGGCATGGCGTTGCTCGGCCGGGTCGGCGCCGATCGCCTCGATTAGCTGTGCCGCCCCGCGGACGCCGGCCAGCGGGTTGCGGATTTCGTGGGCCAGCGCTCGTGCCAGGAGCGCCAGCGTTTGTTGGCGATCGGCCTTGTCGGTCATTTCTCGCTGGCGAACGCGTTCAGTCACTGGATGCAGTTCAATCAAAACGTCCCAATTGCCAAGTGACTGCAGATGGACATCCACCAGGGCGTGGGTTTGCTCGATCTGGAGTTCGCTGATCTGCAGGCTTTGCGCTCGCCGCTGGAAGCGGCAAAGGGCCTCGAAAAGGCCCTGATCGATAGCCTCCAGCGTTGGCTCATGATCGATCTTGCCGGGCAACGCGAGTAGATCGGCGGCGGCTGGATTCCACGCAGACAAACGGGGGACGCCGGCGGTTTTGATGACCAGCACGCCAGTCGCCAGCGCTTCAAGCCAGCGGTTGTTCAAAGCGGCCAGTTCAGCGGCCGTTGTCGGCCCGAAGGCGGACGTAGATTTCCTCACTCAGAGCCAGCACTCGCCCACTGGCTGTCTGGAGTTCCGCTCTCAGGCTGTGTTCGCCGAAGCCCACGCCCTCGAAAGTGGTAACGAAGCTGTTGACCGGCTCCTGAGGAACGCCGTTGATGTAAATGACTGCCTGGGCTGCAGGCGGCAGCTCGATATTGCTTTCCAGCTCGATCGTCAGGTGGCCGTCCGGATCGGTTATGACTGCCTCGGGTGCCGGTGAGGCGATCCGAAATGACAGGCTGGGTTGTTCAGTAGCGGCTTCCCCTTGGGCCTCGGCCTGTATTACCTCCTCGACAACCTCCTCTTCCTCGTCAACAACCGCGATACCCGGTAGTGCAATGGGTTCGGCATCGTCGCTTGGACGTTGATCGGTGTAGGTGACGTTGCCGTGTTCGTCAACGACCTTGTAAATGGTCTGGGCACTGGCAGCAGAGGGTGCGATCAGGAAAGCAGCCAGCAGGCAGGCCACCAACCAAGGCCAGTGGCCGAACATCCTGGCCAGGCATTCAGCGGGTGTGAAAGCTTTCATCATCAACTGACCTCGCAAGCATGATTAAACGCCATTCATTGTGACACAGCTCTGGCGAGCATTCGTAATACTTCGGAAAGAGGTTCTGACCTTGAAGGTCCTGAGGATACGCCGACATTTAAAGACATTGCCGAGCAAAAACGGGTTTTACGGGCAAAAAAAGGCCGGGCAGAGCCCGGCCGAATCGGGGTAGAACAACGAAGATCCGTAATCAGACCGAGTAGTACATATCGAATTCGACCGGATGGGTCGACATGCGGAAGCGCGTGACTTCCTGCATTTTCAAATCGATGTAGCCGTCAATCAGGTCGTCGGAGAACACATCGCCTGCCTTGAGGAAGTCACGGTCCTTGTCCAGGGCTTCCAGCGCCTGGTCAAGAGCGTGGCAAACGCGCGGCAGATCGCGCTCTTCTTCCGGCGGCAAATCATAAAGATCCTTGTCCATCGGGGCACCCGGATCAATCTTGTTGACGATGCCGTCAAGGCCAGCCATCATCATCGCGGCAAACGTCAGGTAGGGGTTGCCGGCCGCATCGCCGAAACGCACCTCGATCCGGCGAGCCTTGTCGCTGGCCACCCAGGGTACCCGGCAGGAAGCCGAACGGTTGCGGGCCGAATAGGCCAATACCACCGGTGCTTCGAAACCCGGCACCAGGCGCTTGTAGCTGTTGGTGCTTGAGTTTGCGAAGGCATTGATGGCGCGGGCGTGCTTGAAGATGCCGCCGATGTAATGCAGGGCCGTTTCGCTCAGGCCACCGTAGCCGTCGCCTGCGAACAGGTTGTTGCCGCCTTTGGACAACGATTGGTGAACGTGCATGCCCGAGCCATTGTCGCCAACCAGCGGTTTCGGCATGAAGGTGGCGGTTCGTCCGTGCAGGTGAGCAACGTTATGAACAACGTACTTCATCATCAGCAGCTCATCGGCCTTGCGGGTAAGCGTGTTGAAGCGAGTGCCGATTTCACATTGGCCGGCGGTGCCGACTTCGTGGTGGTGAACTTCAACGGGAATGCCAATGGCCTCCAGAGTGGCGCACATCACCGAGCGCAAGTCGTTGAGCGCATCAACCGGTGGCACCGGGAAATAGCCACCCTTGACGCGCGGACGGTGGCCGTGGTTACCACCGTCATATTCCTTGGCGGTGTTCCAGGCAGCTTCTTCCGAATCGATCTCGAAGAAAGCGCCCGACATTTCGTTGCCAAAGCGCACCGAGTCGAACACGAAAAATTCCGGTTCCGGTCCAAAAAAAGCCGTGTCAGCCAGGCCGGTGGATTTCAGATAGGCTTCAGCGCGCTTGGCCAGCGAGCGCGGGCAGCGACTGTAGGGCTGCATGGTGGCCGGCTCGAGGATGTCGCAGGCAACGTTGAGCGTTTTGTGTTCGGCAAACGGGTCGACAAAGGTTGCTTCGCAATCGGGCATCAGAACCATGTCGGAATCGTTGATGCCCTTCCAGCCGACGATGGATGAACCGTCAAACATTTTGCCATCGTTCAGCAATTCCTCATCAACCGCTGATGCCGGAACGGTGACGTGTTGTTCCTTGCCCAGGGTGTTGGCAAAGCGAAAGTCGACAAATTCGATTTCTTCGTCGCGAATTTTCTTCAGTACTTCATTCGGGGTCATGATTCAGGCAGTCCTTGGAATCGTCAAGTGAAAGGGACAGCCTGTAAATGCATGAAACGTGCCAGATTCACGATATCGGCAACGCAACGTTTGGCGAACATAAGTCGAGTGCAGGTTGCTCAATTCCTGAGCAGCCTGCCCCGCTCATGTTCAGGATTCCAACACTCAGCGTAGCGCCGGGTTCAGGGTGTAGCTGCCGGTCAGGCTGGCCTTCGCCAGGACATGGCCGTCGATGGCCTTGACCACGTCATGGCCGTTGAAGCGCTCGGCCAGCTCAAGCTGCTCGACATCCAGCGCGTAGATCGTAAAGGTGTAGTGGTGCAGTCTTTCGTCGTTCCAGGGCGGGCAAGGGCCGTCGTAGCCGAAGTAATCGCCAGCCATGTCCGGGTCGCCTGCCATGAAGCTGGTGTAGTCGTTCAGGCCCTGGCGGCTGCCGGCTGGCCCGGGTGGCTGGCGTTTACCCCCGGGCGTTACGCCATCGCAGCAGGCGCCGGTGGCCAGCTCGGTCACGCTCGGCGGAACGTTGACCATGGCCCAATGGCAGAAATCCACCCGCGGTAAATCAACGGGCAACCGCTTTCCCTCCTGGTTGACGTCGTCGGCGACTGAAGGGACATCGGGGTCCATGCACAGCACAACAAAGGAGCGAGTGCCCGCCGGGGCATCGGTCCAGCTCAAGTGGGGGCTTAGGTTGTCCGACAGCGCCATGGGCGCGTCATCCGCCAGGCGACCAAAGGCAAAACGCGGCGGGATAGGCTGGCCATCCTTCAGGTCATTGGAATGCAACAGCATTGGTAGTCCTCCGTTGAACAAGGTGAAAATCGCCAAAGTGCTTCCGTTATCCTAGCAGGCTGCTGTCACATCGCTGGTGGATCACCAATGCCTAAAACGCTGCTTGCTCTGACTCTTTTCCTGCTCTCGATCAGTTTTGTTTCCAGGGCCATCGCCGGCCCCGGTCTGCCGGCTGATTTCGAGCCGGATCCGGCCATCCCGACTCCAGCCGAGGTGCTGGGCTTCGAGCCGGGCGAGTGGCATCCCCGTCATGATCAGGTCGTGGACTACCTGACGCAGCTCGCCGAGCGCTCCGACCGCGTGAACATGGAAATCCTGGGCCAGACCCACGGCGAGCGCCCGCTGCCACTGCTGGTGTTTGCTTCGCCCGAAACGCTGGCCGAGATTGATCAGATCGCCGCCGATCGCCAGAGCCAGGCGCTGGCCGGTGAAGGTCCGGCAGTGATCTGGCTGGGGTACAGCGTACACGGCAATGAGGCCTCTGGTGCCTCGGCGGCGCTGGTAACGGCATGGTACCTGGCGGCTTCGAACGACCCGGAGGTGTTGGCCTGGCTGGACGATCTGGTCATCGTGATGGAGCCCGTGCTCAACCCGGACGGACTCGATCGGTTCGCGCATTGGGTGAACATGCATCGCGGCCGTCATCCGGTCGCTGACCCCGCCGATCGCGAACACAACGAAGCCTGGCCTAACGGGCGCACCAACTACTACTGGTTTGACCTCAACCGCGACTGGTTGCCGCTGGTGCATCCCGAGTCCCGTCTGCGCGCCGCGCAGCTTCAACGCTGGATGCCGCACGTGCTCACCGACCATCACGAGATGGGGCCCAACACCACCTACTTCTTCCAGCCCGGCGTGCCCGAGCGCAACAATCCGCTTACCCCCGAACGCAACTACGAGTTGACCGCCGAGATTGCCCAGTTCCATGCCCGCATTCTGGACGAAGCCGGCGAGGCCTATTTCACTCGCGAGTTGTTCGACGATTATTACCTGGGCAAGGGCTCAACCTATCCGGATTTGACCGGCGGTATCGGCATACTCTTCGAGCAGGGCTCTTCCAGGGGGCATCTGCAGGACACCGTGTATGGCCCGCGCAGCTTCACTGACGCCGTGGCCAACCAGGTCCGAACGAGCATATCGACCCTTCAGGCGGGTCATGCGCTGGCCGATGAGCTGATTGCCTACCAGGCGGAATTCTTCCGCACGGCACGCGAAGACGCCCGAGCCAGTCGCGGGGCCGGCTGGGTGCTGGGTGACGGCAACGATCCGGTACGCGCTCACCAATTGGTCGATCTGCTTCTGGCCCACGGCATTGAAGTGCGCCCGACCACTGATATCGTGCGCATTGACGGTCAGGATTACGCGCCAGGTTCGGCCTGGGTAATTCGGGCCGATCAGAACCAGTATCGCTTCCTGCGTTCGGTGTTTGACTTGGTGACTGATCCGGGCATGGACGTGTTCTATGACGTCTCTGCCTGGCCGCTGGCGCTGTCGTATGGTTTGCCGCTAACTGAGGTGCGCCGTTTGCCGGCCTCCGGTGACCCGCTCAGCGAGGTGCCAGGCCACCCGTTAACCCCGCCGGTAACCGATCCGGTGGCCTGGCTGGTCCGCTGGGATCAGTATGGCGCTACCCCGCTGTTGGCCGCATTGCTGGCCGAGGGGTATCGAGTTCAGGCGGTGACCGAGCCGGTCCTGACCCGCATCGATGGTGAGGAAAAGCGCCTGGTTGCGGGAAGCCTGGTCATGCATCCGGGCATGCAGCCCGAGGAGCTTCCGTCCCTGGCTGACCGCTTGAGCGAGTTGGCCCGTCAACATCGCGTTGAGGTAGTGGCCGCCGAAAGCGGCTTGGTCATGGAAGGGCCGGACTTTGGCGCGCCCTCGGTTCCGGTGCTGCGGGCGCCCAAGGTGGCCATGCTGACCGGTGATGGTGTGCGCCCCAACCATGCCGGCTACATCTGGCACTGGTTCGACACCCGTCTCGAGCAGTCGCTGACACGCCTGGATTGGCAGCGATTGTGGCGCGTTGATCTGTCGAACTACACCCATCTGATCATTGCCGATGGGCAATACGACATGATGCCCGGCTGGGCAGTCGATCAGATTACCCGGTTCGTGCGGCAGGGCGGCACCCTGATTGCCGCGCGCAACGCCTCGACCTGGGTCGAGCGCCTGGATCTGGACTGGGCCTTTGTTGGTGAGGACGACAATGGTGCCATCGACGAGGTGCCCGAGCGCCGCCCTTACGGTGATTTCCAAGGCGATTTCGCTCGCCAGCTGATAGGAGGCAGCGCACTGAACGTGGTGCTGGATACCAGCCATCCCCTGGCGTTCGGCTATTCGGAGGCAGAGGCGGTCACCTTCCGCCGAGGTGCCCATCGCCTGTCATCTCTGAATAATGCCTACAGCCGGGCCGCCGTCTACAGCGACGACCCGCTGGCCGCAGGCTTCATGTCGGCCGAGAACCGTGAACGACTGGCCGGGGCGACCGCCCTCGATCTGAGCCATCATGGCCAGGGGCGCGTGATTCGCATGGCCGATGATTTCCTGTTCCGTGGTTATTGGCTGGGCACCGAGCGCTTGTTCGCCAACGCGCTGTTCTTCAGCCCGCTGGTTCGTCCCACCCAATTGCCGCCGTGGGCTCAGTGAGATTGAAAGATGATGAGTTCCAACCCAAGGTGTCTGGCAGCGGGCATCTTGGGTAAAGCCTGATTGGCGTGAGGTCCTAGTAAGCGATTCAGCCGCTGCGGGCGATTCGGTTGTCTTCAGGCAGGCCCTGACGCGCCTGTTGTTCCAGGGCCTTGCGTTCCAGAATGCGAACCAGCTTGCCGCGTACCTCAATGGTGCCGGCTTTCTGCATGGCGCTCATGGTGCGCGAGACGGTTTCGATGGTCAGGCCAAGATAGTTGGCAATATCGCGGCGGTCCATGGTCAGCCGGAACTGGTCCGGATCCTGGTTCCGACGGGCCAGGCGTCTTGACAGGCTGAGCAAAAACAGTGATACCCGGGTCTTGGCATCCAGTCGGCCCACCACCAGCAGCAGTTCACGAGTCTCCGTCATCTCTTCAGAGAGCAGTTTCAGCATCACCTGATTCAGCTTCGGACTCTTGCTTAGCATGCGGACGAAATCGGCCAGCGGAATTTCGCAGGTTCGGCTGTCTTCCAGGGCGACGGCAAACCCGGGGTGGACCTCGTTGGCCAGACCATCCAGGCCGATGATTTCGCCCGGCAGGTAAAAGCCGGTGACGATCTCGTCGCCTTCCTGGGAGAGCTGGTAGCCCTTGACGGAACCAGAGCGTACGACGGTAACGGACTTGAGTGACTGCCCGCCGTGGAAGAGATGTTGATTGCGTTCGATGGGTTGCCGGCGTTTGAGAACCCGGTTGAGCTCGGCCAGTTCATCAGGGCTGGCTTCTTGTGCGAAGCACAAACTGAACAGGGCGCAATCCTGGCAATGACTCTCTGGCTGTTCCCCGAGAGTGCGAACGGTTGATTTGCTGGTCATCGCATCCCCTGGGCGACCTGTCGATAGGATGTGAGTATATCAGCGTTTATTGTTTTTCCAAGTGGTTCACTCAGACTATTCGGGAAAATCGTGAGGACTGTTCATCGGCGGATTTGAGGTATTGGTCAAAGGCTTTGGCAATGGCTCTCAGGAAAAGCATGCCGGCCGGCAGCACACGGAGTCCGTGGTTGGTCCATTCGATCAAGCCATCGCTAGCCAGAGGCTCGAGGGCTTCCAGCTCATCGGCAAAGTAGCGCCGGAATTTCAGTTGGAAAATCTTTTCGATATCGCGAAATACCAGTTCGCCGGTGCACATGATGCGGTCGATGATTTCCGCGCGTACGGCGTCGTCGGTGTTGCGAGACAGGCCGCGAATGATCGGTAAGCGGGCCTCACTCACGGCAATGCCCCACTCGTCGAGGCCTCGGGCATTCTGGGCAAAGGTATCTCCCACCTGGCTGATGGCGCTGGGGCCAAAGCTCACCAGGTCCAGCCCACCATGGGTGGAATACCCCTGAAAATTACGCACCATCGAGCCATCCCTCCGCGCTTTCACCAGTGAATCTCCCGGCAGCGCAAAGTGATCCATGCCGATGAATTCATAGCCCACGTCCAGCAAGCGGTTCAGGGTGTTCCGGAAGATCGCCAGCTTGGTGGAAGGCGTTGGCAGCTTGCTTTCGTCAATGCGCTGCTGGGCCTTGAACAAGTGCGGCAGATGCGCGTAGTTGAACAGTGACACCCGGTCAGGCCGCAGGCCGCCAACCGTGTCGACGGTGCGGGCGAAGCCGGCCGTGGTTTGCAGCGGCAGGCCGTAGATCAGGTCGACGCTGATCGAGTCGAAGCCGACCGCGCGGGCAGCGCCGAACACACTGCTGACCATGGCCGTGTCGTGGATGCGGTTGACGGCCTGCTGGACGTCCGGCTCCAAGTCCTGGATACCGATCGACAAGCGGTTGAACCCCAATTGGCGAAGCTGCGCGATGCCACGCGGATCGATCGTTCGCGGGTCGATTTCCAGGCCTATTTCGGCGTCCTCGGCAAACGGGAAATGCCGCTGCAGGGCGGTCAGCAGCCGCCCGAGCTGGTCAACCGACAGAAAGGTTGGCGTGCCGCCACCGAGGTGTAGCTGGCGAACCAGCCGATCTTCATCAAAGCGCGGCGCCACCAGCGCCAGCTCCTGTTCCAGCCGATCAAGGAATTGATCGCCCGCGGTCGGTGATCGGGTGATCACCCGGTTGCAGCCGCAGTAGAAACACGGATTGGCGCAGAAAGGCACGTGGACGTAGAGCGACAGGTCAGCCGGGATTGGAAGCCGATTGCTTTCGGCAATCGCCGCATACCAGTCCACTGCCTGGAAATTGGAAGAAAACTGCGGCGCGGTCGGGTACGAGGTATAACGGGGGCCGGGGCCGCCGTATTTTTCAATCAGCTCCAGGTCGAAGCTTGGGCGCATCAGTTCGGACATCGTTAAATCCAGCCCGGCGGGCGAGTTCGATAAGAAGGTACAGACTAAAGGTGCCGGTTGTCGGGCGAATTGATCAGTATCAATCGTTGCAACGATTCTCCGAGTCATCTGGTAAATTCCGGCAATATTTCCTGCCGCGACCGACAAGGACTACTAATGACGCTTCGTAAACTGACGCTGCTCTCCTGGCTTTTTGCCCTGGCCGCACTGCCTGCACTGGTTACAGCCAATGACGTCGAGATCGACATTGATGCCGTCTTGTCGCTCGGTCCACTGCCCACCGCCAGCGAGCCGTTTGCCGACAGCAGCAAGGCCGAGCCCATGCGCCGGGCGCTGGTGGACCATTTCGATCGGCAAGGCCTGCCGCGAGACGGACAGTCAACACGCTGGTTCGGCCAGAGTCTGAGCTGGGGCCGTATTCATCCCGCCGAACTGGACGCAGAGGGCCTCATGGTCTGGTCGGTCAACCTGGAAGCCGAGCGTTTCGTTTCCGGCAAACTGGAGGTGGCGGGCCTGTCGGCCCCGGTGGTCTTCCTGCACGGAAAGGCGCACTCGCCGAGCAACGGGACGGTCGATCTTCACCTGCCGGCCGGCAGCCACCAGCTGCTGATCATTCATCGCGGCCGCGATGGGGAAGACGCCCCCGCGCTGCGCTGGCAGGGCAAGGCCGAGCACGACCAGATCAGCCACCACATCGAGGCGCGCCGCCGGGTGTCAGCTCAGCGCCTGACCAATGCCGAGACGGTCAACGCCATGGCGCTTTCGCCGGATGGCCGATACCTGGCTCTAAGCTTCTCAGGCCGTCTGGACAGCGCCGATGCCGACCTTCGCCGCACCGAAATTCATGATCTGGAACAGTCGCGTATCGTCCGCCAGTGGACCAGCCAGCCGCCACGTGCGCTGGCCTGGAGTCCCGACGGGCGCTGGCTGGCCATTCAGGAAGGTCAGCACCTGTGGCTGCACGATCGGAATGGCCGGACCCGCCTTCTGCTGGCCAACCACGAACACGTCGGCCAGTGGCAGTGGCATCCCGACAGCGGATCGATCTTCTTTGCCTGGACCACGCCGGATGACAGCGACAATCGCCTGCGCCGCCGCTTCCGGTCGCTGGAAGATCGTTGGGCCAACTTCCGCGACAACAGCCAGTTATTCCAAGTGGATGTCGACAGCGGCATGGTTCGCCCGCTGACCCAGGGTGACCGATCCATCAGTCTGTTGGACGTCGATCCGACCGGCGAGCGCCTGCTGTTGAGCCAACGCCTGATCGACTATGCCGAGCCGCCGCACAGCCTGTTCCGG
>PWYW01000075.1 GCA_003567685.1 Gammaproteobacteria bacterium | reverse complement strand
GGTTCGGGTAAAACGACCACGCTGTATACCGCCCTCAGCCAGCTCAACACGCCTGAGCGCAAGATCATCACCGTCGAAGACCCGATTGAATACCAGATCGAGGGTATCAACCAGATCCAGGCCAAGGCCTCGATCGGGCTGGATTTCGCCGGCGCGCTGCGCTCGATCGTCCGCCAGGATCCCGACGTCATCATGATCGGCGAAATGCGCGATCTGGAAACCGCCCGCATTGCGATCCAGTCGGCGCTGACCGGTCACCTGGTGCTCTCGACCCTGCACACCAACGACGCGGCCGGCGGCATTACCCGAATGCTTGACATGGGCGTGGAGGACTACCTTCTGACCTCCACGGTCAATGCCATCATGGCGCAGCGTCTGGTTCGCCGGCTCGATCCGCAAACCCGCCAGGCCTATGAAGTGTTGCCGGAAATGGTTGAAGAACTTGGCTTGGCCCGGCTGACCGAAGAGCGCCCCATTCGCCTTTACCACCCGGGCAGCTCGGAAGCCTGTCCGACCGGTTACCGCGGGCGTACCGGCATCCATGAGGTCCTGATCCTTACCGACGAAATTCGCCGCATGGTCATGAAGCACGCCACCTCCGGCGAAATCGAGCGCCACGCCCGCACCGAAGGCATGCGCACGATGTATGAAGATGGCCTTATCAAGGCGCTCAACGGCGATACATCGGCCGAAGAAGTGCTTCGCGTGACCCAGGAGGCCTGAGCCTGCCATGCCGATGTTCGAGTACAAGGCGGTTGCGCCCTCCGGGGAAACGCTGACGGGTGAGATGGACGCGCCGACCGCCGATCTGGTGATTGCGCACCTGCAGGAAGCCGGCAACATTCCGGTGTCTGCCAGGGAAGTTGGCTCGGGTTTTCGGCTGGAAACGCTGTTTCGCGGCCGCCGAGGCCTTTCCCAGCGGGAAATCGGTGATCTGACCCAACAGCTGTCCACCTTGTTGAGTGCCGGCCTGCCGCTGGATCGTTCACTGGGTATTCTCACCGAACTGGCCGAAAACGAGCGCATTCGGGACCTTGTCGAGAAGGTGCGAAACCATGTTCGCGAGGGTGGCACGTTGTCAGAAGGTCTGGAAGCGCGTCACGGCGTGTTCTCGCGCTTTTACATCAACATGGTGCGCGCCGGGGAGATTGGTGGTTCGCTCGACCAGACACTGTCGCGTATGTCCGAATACCTGGAACGCGCCAAGGAACTGAAGGATGGCGTGGTCTCGGCGATGATTTATCCGGCGCTGCTGGTCATTCTGGCCATTGCCTCGCTGATCCTGCTGATGGTTTACGTGATCCCCCAGTTCACGCCGATGTTCGAGGAGTTCGGCGGCGATCTGCCGCTGATGACTCGCATCGTGATTTTCGTCGGTGACACCCTGCAGAATTTTTGGTGGGGCCTGATCGGCGGTTTCCTGCTGATCGTGATCTGGTTTCGGGCGCAGATGGCTCGGCCGACCAGTCGGCGAGTCTGGGACGGGCGTTTCCTGGCCACCAAGTGGCTGGGTGATGTCATTGCCAAGATTGAAACCGCTCGCCTGAGCCGCACAACCGGCACCTTGTTGATCAATGGCGTGCCGCTGTTGTCGGCACTTTCGATCGCCAAAAATGTCATGACTAACACGGTGCTGGCCGACGACGTGGCCGAAGCGGCCAAACAGGTCAAGACCGGCACGCCGCTGGCCAGGGCATTGTCCAACAGCAAGCATTTCCCGCGCATGGCGCTGCAAATGGTCAATGTAGGCGAGGAAACCGGCAAGCTTGACGACATGTTGCTGAAAGTGGCCGACACCTACGACCGTGAGGTCCGGGTCACGATTGACCGGCTGATGGCCTTGCTGGTGCCGGTCATGACCCTGGGGCTTGCTGCCATGATTGGTTTCATCGTGATGTCCGTGCTGGTGGCCATTCTGGGCATCAACGAAATGATTGCTTGATTACATCGATAGACGGCCCCGCCAAACGGGGAGGAGAAACGAAGATGACATTGAAAAAGACGCAGGGCTTCTCGCTGATCGAGTTGCTCGTGGTGCTGCTGATCCTTGGGTTGATTGCCAGCCTGGTTGTGCCCAACGTGATGGGCCGAAGTGAAGCCGCCAAGTGGTCGACCGCCAACAGCCAGGTGGATCGCCTCTCCCAGGCCGTCACCGAGTACTACCTGGATAACGGCCGGGCGCCGGCCAATCTGCGTGACCTGGTCAATCGTCCGTCGAACGCCAGGAACTGGAACGGGCCCTATGTGCGTGAGGCGCTTTTGACCGACCCCTGGGACCGCCCCTACAACTATCGCCAACCTGGTCAGAACGGCCGGGATTTCGATATCTACTCCCACGGGCGCAACGGCTCGCCGGGGGGTGAAGGGCCGGATCGAGACATCCAGAGCTGGGACTGAGTCGGGCCGTCTCCTTCGATGGGTCAACCGCGATCAATGGGTTTGAGCAGTTCTGCGGGCGTTCGCCAGGCGGGCTTCAGCCTGGTCGAGCTGATCGTTGTCGTGGTTCTGATTGCCTTGTTGATGATGATGGTCGGCTTGTCGATCACGCGCTCCGTGGCTTCGGCCGAGATGCGCAATGCCGCCCGCGAAGTCACCGCTGGGCTGCGCCATACCCGCGGGCAGGCGGTCATTCAGCGCCAGCAGCAAGTGTTTACGGTGGATACCCAGGGACGTTCCTGGCAAGCGGCTGGACGGCCACCGGTTCAGTTGCCTGACGGCCTTGAGGTCACCCTGAATACGGCGCGTTCTGAACTGACCGGTGAAGCGGCCGGTGGGATTCGCTTCTTCCCCGATGGGGGGTCAACCGGAGGCAGTGTTGTACTGATGGCCGGAGAGCGGGAGTGGCACGTCACTGTTGGCTGGCTGACCGGCGAGATCGGCATCGAGCGGGACGAATGATCGTGTCTGATCGTTGGCCGGCCGAGTTGCCCCGTCGAGCGCCGGCTGCCAGGTGCCAGGGAGGTTTCACGCTGATCGAGGTGATGGCGGCTTTCGCTGTCTTTGCCTTGTTGTTCGGAGTCATCCTGCAAATCTTATCGGCCTCGATGACCAATACCCGCCGTGCCGGTGATTTTACCCAGGCAGCGCTATGGGCCCAAAGCAAGCTGGATGCGGCCGGTGTGGAAGAGATGATCGAACCCGGTGTCACCCGGGGCCAGTTCGATGACCGCTTTCGCTGGCAACTCGAGGTCACCGAGGAGTTGATCTTCGACGAGCGCGGGGTGGATGCGTTCGATCTGCCGATTTCGCTTTATGAACTGGTGCTGACCGTCGAGTGGGGCGACCAGCGAAATCCGCGCTTCGCCGAGTTTCGCACCTTGAGAAGCGTGGATATGCACTGGGAAGAGCGCCAGCGGGTGGGTTTGTGACCCAACAATCCCGTCAAGCATCCGGTTTTACCCTCGTGGAAGTCATGCTGGCCATTTCCCTGGTCGGCATCATCATGGCCCTGGCCTACGGCGGTTTTCAGGCCAGCGTTCGTGCCACGACGTCCGGTGAGGCGCTCATCGAAGAGACCAACCAACTGCGGGTTACCCATCAGTTCGTTCGCCGGCAACTGAGTCTGGCCCAGTCCCTGATCATCGAGCAGGACGAAGAACTGGAGCTGCAGGTGCGTTTCGAAGGCGAGCGAGACCGAGTGCGCTTCGTGGCACCCATGCCTGGGTATCTCAGTTTTGGCGGCTCCTATGTGCAGCAGCTCAGTATCGAGCGTGGCCGGGACGGGTATGAGCTGGTGTTCTACTTCGCCATGCTCAACGGTTACGAGCAAGGCGAGATCGAAGCCTCTGAAGGAATTGTGCTGCTTGAGAATCTGCGCGGGGGACAATTCCTCTTCCTTGGCCAGGATGAGGAGGAAATGGAAACCTTCTGGGATGATTTCTGGGAAGAGACCGACCGTTTGCCGTTGGCGGTAATTCTGGATCTTGATCTTGGCCGGTCCAACGGCCTGGTCTGGCCTGAGCTGTTTGCGCCTGTCATGGTGGATTCGGCGCCACCCCAGGCCCAGCGCCGCAATATCCAACGAGCTTCCGACTTGATGGTGCCCAGAACAGAACGCCGGGGTCGAAATTGATCGGGCGGGCGGCCAGTCAACGCGGTGTGGCCCTCATCATCGTGCTGTGGATGCTGGTCCTTCTGACCATCGTCGTCGGGGTTTACTCGGTGCTGGCGCGTACAGAGGCCATGCAGGCCCGTTTCGTCTTCGACACTACCGAGGCCCGCTACGCGGCCGAAGCCGGCTTGCATCGAGCCGTCTTCGAGATGCGCAATCCTGACCTGGAAACCCGCTGGGTGCCCGATGGCCGGGCCTATTTCATGGACTTCGGGGATGCCGTCGTGGAGATGAGGGTCACCGACGAATCCGGCAAGATCGACCTGAATTCTGCCGATGACCTGCTTCTGATTGAATTGTTTCTCTCCCTGGGTGTCGATGAGCTGGGCGCCACGCAATTGGCGGACGCCATTCTCGATTGGCGCGATGAAGATGACCTCCCGCGCCTGTACGGGGCCGAAATTGAAGAGTATCTTGCGGCCGGCTATCCCTACGGACCAGCCAACCAGCCTTTTCAGTCGGTTGATGAACTGCAACAAGTCATGGGCGTGAGCTGGGAGCTGTTTCGCCGTGTGGAGCCCCTGCTGACGGTGCACGGACGCGGAGGTCAACCTAATCCGGCATTTGCTTCTGCCGAGGTTTTGGCAGCGTTGCCGGACATGGACATTGAAAGCGCCCGAGCCTTTGTCGAGGAACGGGAAATGTATGAGTTGGCCGATCAGGCCGCGTTGATCATGCCCAACGGGCAAATGGTTGGCTTGCAAGGCGGCGGCGGCACCTTTAGCATTCGCTCCCGCGCTACGCTGGATAACGGCACCTGGAGCCAGCTCGAGGCCACGGTCAGCGTGGGAACCAATACGCGAGGGCGGCCCTTCCGAGTGCTGCGCTGGCGCGAAAACGTCGAGGATCGATAAACTGAACGCCATCAACGAAACCATCAACAGCCTGGGCGCCCGTTACCGCGGCAGCCCGCTGCCCGCCTTTTTCGAGTGGTGGGGCAAGGAGCTGTCGGGAGTCGTGCCGGCCAGCCTGCGCGGCCGCATGATCGCGCCTCGACCAGCCATCTGGCTGGTTCCAGCAGGTGACGACACCAGCTTTCAGGTCTGGAAGGCCAGTGAAACGCCCGAGCAGGTCGATGAGCTGGGCGGCGAGGAAGACATTAACCTGCTGCGTGACCGCTGGCGGGAAGTTCTGGCCAGCTTCGAGGACGGCAGCCCGGAAATTCGCCTCTGTTTGCCCGGTGAGCGGGTGCTTGAGAAGCCGGTTGACCTGCCACTGGCGGTTGAAGGTAATCTCGCCCCCGCCGTTGGCTATCAGCTTGACCAACTCACTCCCTTTACCGCCAACCAGGTGTATTACGACTTCCGCCTGGTCGAGCGCGACAGCGAGCACGGGCGTCTGCGCCTGGATTTGCGCCTGGTGCTGCGTCATCAGTTGGAAGTGATGCGAGACCGGCTGGCCTCGCTGGGTATTCGTCCGCATGCCATCGATACGCTGGCTGACGGGCAGGAAACCCCGCGCTGCGAGGGTTTCAACCTCATGCCGGAAGCCGAGCGCCCGCCCTACGTGTTCAAGCGGACCCGTTTGAACTGGATGCTGGCGGGTGCAGCTGTGCTGGTACTGGCCGTTGTCATGGCCCAGTCGATCGTACTGCGCGAGCGCGGAGTTGATCGGCTTGAGCGTGAGGTGACCGCCCTGAGGAGTGAGGCTGAAACCGTCATGGCCCTGCAGCGAGAACTGGAAGATTCCCTGCTGGCAGCCAATTTCCTTGCCGATCGCCGGCGCAGTCAGCCGGTCGTGATCCAGGTGCTGGACGAGGTGTCCCGTGTGCTGCCCAATGACATGTGGTTGCAGCAGGTTCAGATTCGCGAGACGGAGTTGCAAATCATGGGGCTGGCCGATGGTTCGCAGCGACTGATCGAAATCCTCAATGATTCGCCGTTGCTTGACGATGCCGCCTTCCGCGGGTCCATCAATGTTGATCCGGCCACTGGTCAGGAGCGCTTCAACGCCACTGCCACCATCATTCCAAGGGGGGTGCAGCATGCAGTTGCTTCCGGATCGGGAGAATAACAAGCCGCTGGCCATCGGCCTGGTGCTGATCGTCGTCCTGTTGGTTTACCTGCTGGGCTTTCACTGGTTCGTGGTTCGCCACGGGGAAATCAGCGACCGCCGGGCCGATCTGGAAAACCAGGTCGCCCGCTTCAAGGCGGCCTCGGCTCGCCGTCCGATGCTGGAGCAGCGTCTGGACGAATTGCGTGCCGACCGGCTGGATAGCGCTTTGTTCCTGCCCCAGGGCAACTTCAACACGGCCGCCGCCGGTCTGGTTCGGACCTTGCGCGACGTCATCGTCGCCGAGGCCGACAGCGATGAACTGTGCCGCATCGTTTCGACCCAGAACCGACCGGATGCGGAACCGGATCGCTTCGAGCAGGTCACGGTTCAGGTACGCATGAACTGTCCGCTGCCGGATTTGGTCGGTATTCTCTACGCGCTGGAGAACAACGTGCCGCTGGTGTTCGTCGACAACGTGCTGATCAACCAGCGAATGACCGCGGATCGTCGTCGGGCCCGCGGCAACGTGGAGGCTTACGGGCAGTTGGACGTGCGTTTTGAAATGTATGGTTTCCTGAGCGAACCACTGGGAGCCGGGCGATGAGTGGCCTGCTGGATACCCGCAACAACCTGCTTACCGCCATCCTGGTCATCGCCCTTGGTGGTCTCGGTGTCATCGCGGTTGGCCAGACGCTCTTGATGGGGCGGGTCAACCTGGACCGGATTCCGGCCAGCGGACAGTCCGATATGGTTTCCGGCGAGGTTGATGCCCCGGAAACCGGCCTGGCCGATTTCGCCAGCTATACGGCAATCACCGACCGCCCGGTTTTCTTTTCCGATCGTCGCTTGCCGGTGGTGGAAGTGGTGGAAGTGCCTGAGGACATGCCAGACCCCGATCCCGGCTTTGACGATCCTGATCCGGTGGAGGACTTACGCGCCGCCGTCGCAGGCATCATCATCACGCCAGAGCTTCGAATGGCCATGATTCGTGACGATGCCGCCAACAAGACGATGGTGCTGCGCGAGGGTATGAGCCTGGAGGGCGAGCAGGCTGCCTGGCGCTTGGATCAGATTGCCTCTCGCTCGGTCAGTTTCGTGTCTGTGGACGGGCGCGAGTCGGCCTTGGAACTCAAGGTCAATACCGCCGGTCTGACCGCAGGTTCGCCCGGCCAGATCACCACGCCAGCCAGCCAGCGCGCGCAGGAGGCTGAAGCGCCTGCCAGCGAAGAATCGGCTGAGCAGCGTCGTGAAGCCACGGAAACGGGAGACAACGATGCTCGGGCGCGCGCTGAAGAGGTGCGCCGTCGCGTGGCTGAACGCCGCGCCGAACTTCGGGCCGAGGCCGAGCGCCGCGCCCAAATGCAACGACAACGACAGGACAATCAATGATTGCATGCTCCACTAGCGCCGTCGCGACACGGCTGACTCGCACGGTCTCAATGTTGACGCTGATTCTCATCGTTGCCGCCTGCGCATCCACACCAGGCCCGCAGCGTGAGCAAGCCATGGGTAGTCAACTGGATCCTGCGCTGCGTAGCGCCCAGACTGATGGTGAGATTCAGTTCGGTGGTGACGACGAAGAGGACGAAGACCTGTTCGACGAGACCGAAATCTATCCCGGCACCGGCGTGTTCATCGACCAGTCGGCTATTCGCGACCGGGCCGAGCCGCCGGGCGACGATGGTGAAATCACGCTGAACTTCGAAGGGCAGGGCATCCAGGAAGTGGTTCATGCCATTCTGGGCACACTGTTCCAGGAAAATTACGTCATCGCGCCGGGCGTCAGCGGCGAAGTGACGTTCGCCACGGCTCGCCCCATCACTCGCGATCAGATCATGCCGGTGCTGGAGATGCTGTTGCGGCGCAATGGCGCGACCCTGATCTGGCGTGAAGGGCAGTATCACATCATCCCGATCGCCGAGGCCGTGCGCGGCAACCTGGTCCCGCGCTTCGATTCCGAATCGAGCGGCATTGGTTACGAGGTGCTGGTCGTTCCCCTGGAATACATCTCGCCGGCCAAAATGGCCGAAATCCTCGAACCCTACGCTCGCGAAGACGGCGTCTTCAGTGCCGACAATGCGCGCGGTTTGCTGTTCCTGGCCGGCACGCGTTTCGAGCTTCGCAATTATCTGCAAATCATCGAAACCTTCGACGTGGACTGGCTGGCCGGCATGTCGGTGGGAATGTTCGCTATTGAGCGTATCGAGGTTGGTGACTTGATGACCGAGCTTGAGGCGGTTTTTGGCGAAGACGGAGAAACGCCTCTCGCTGGCATGTTCCGCTTTGTGCCACTGGAGCGCCTGAATTCGATCATGGTCATCACGCCCAGCGAGCACTACCTGGAAGAGGCCGAGCGCTGGATTCGGCGCCTGGATCGTTCCGGCGCGGGCGCGGGTTCAAGGCTTTACGTCTACCGGGTCAAGAACCTCGAAGCGGCCGTTCTGGCCGGCTACCTGGGTGACCTGTTCGGCACTGGCGGCACCCGCCAGCCCACCCGCCAGACCCGCGGTGGTCTCGCTCCTGGCATGGAACCTGCCAGCGTATCCAGCGTGGGCGACTTCCAGCGTTCGCAGCAGGACCGGGCCAGTGGCCAGCAGCGCACCGACCAACGCCAGTCGCAAGGCTCCCTGCAGCTGGGCGATGGTGATGTGCGCATTACCGCCGTGGCCGAAACCAACTCCCTGCTGATCCAGGCCTCGCCCAGCGAATACGATGCCATCTTGTCGGCCATCAAGCGCCTGGATGAAGAGCCGCTGCAGGTGCTGGTGGAGGCGCAGGTGTTGATCGTTGAACTGAACGACCAGCTCAGCTACGGCGTGAACTGGTATCTGGCCAATCGCGGGCCAGAGGCGGGTGGTCCAGATTTCCCTGACGGTTTTGCGCCAACCCGTCGAGATAACGCGGTGGTATTCGGCGCTGGGGTTGGCTTCGACGGCACCCTGACTCGCCGGCAGACCGGCCGTTCGGCGGTTGGAGCGGTCATCGAGGCACTTGAGTCGATCACCAACCTTCGAACACTATCCTCACCGTCGCTCACCGTGCGCAACAATTCCAGCGCGACAATCAATGTCGGCTCGCAGTTGCCAGTGCAGTCTACGCGTTTCGTGGGCGGCTCGGTCGGTGATACCGGAACAATTGGCAATGTTCAGTATTTGAATACCGGCGTCATTCTGGAAGTGACACCCCGGGTCAATCCGGGTGGCCTGGTTTACCTGGACATCCGTCAGGAGGTGTCCTCTCCGGGTGATCCGGGCGTTGGAAACAATCCAACCATCAATACCCGGACAATCAGCACCGAGGTTGCCATTCAATCCGGCCAGACAATCATGTTGGGTGGTTTGATCGAGGATGATCAGACCATCAACCGGAGTGGTGTGCCGGGTCTCCAGCGCATTCCGGTAGTTGGCGCGGCCTTTCGCTCAACCAGCAATGTCTCGCGCCGTACCGAAACGCTGGTGCTGATAACGCCCACGGTGATTGATTCTTCCGACCGGCTTAGGGAAGTCTCTGACGAGATGCGCTCTCGTTTCCAGGGTTTGCAGCCGCTGTCGGCCAGCGGGCCCCGCCAGTAAGGCCTTGCCTGCCTTTTTTGACAAGGAGATCGTTACAAGATGAACACATTCAAGAATGGCTTCGTGCTCGCGCTGGCTGTCTGCTTCCTGGCCGCCTGCGCCGGAACTGGCGGCGGCCCGGTCGAGCAGACCGTGGAGGAGCGGGCCCAGGAGCGCTGGGATCACCTTCTGGCTCGGGATTTCGAGGAGGCCTGGGCGCTGTACACGCCCGGTTTCCGCAGCCAGACTGACCCCCGCGCTTTTGCCGGCGCCTTGAGTAACCGGCCCGTTCGCTGGCTGGGTGCCGTGGTTCGGCCAGATTCCGACTGCGACGGCGACCGCTGCCGCGTCGTGGTCGATGTCACCTACCAGCCGATTGGTGCCCCGGCGGGGCAGGGGCGCCTGCGCATGACCCGCCCGGTTGACGAAACCTGGATTCGTGTCGATGGCCAGTGGTGGTTTGTACAAAATTGATTGCTTTACATTGAGTGCTGGAATAGCATAGAATTGCAGACGCTTGGAAGGGCCCGCGAGGAGTCGGGTCCTCCTGCTGATGTTTACACAGAGCCCTGTGTCCAACAACTTAGGAGTGTTGTAATGAAAAGAAATACCTTGACGACCGCAGTACTGGCGGGTCTGACGGGCATGGCGGGAATGGTCAGCGTTTCAAACGCTGTCAACGTCAACCCGGACGGTCTCGGCCAGGTCCTGCTGTTCCCCTATTACACCGCGCGCGGTGGAAATGACACCTACATCTCGATTGTCAACACCACCGACCGTGGCAAGGCTGTCAAGATCCGTTTCATCGAAGCCCTGAACTCTCGCGAAGTTCTTGACTTCAACATCTACCTGTCACCGTTCGACGTCTGGACCGCGGCTGTGACCGCTACCGACGAAGGCGGCGGCAAGATGCTCACGAACGACTCGACCTGTACGGTCCCGTGGTTCTTCGGCGACGACAACTTCAACGGCGAAATCGAATTCCGGGACTTCCAGTACAACGCTGCCCCGGTCGAAGCCCTCAACTTTGCCGGCACCATCGACGGTGGTCCCGACGGCATCGAGCGTACCGCTTCCGGTTACATCGAAGTCATCGAGATGGGCACCCTGGCCCCGCTGTCTGACGAAGACAACCCGGGCGAGTTTGACAGCACCGTTGCTGACTGGGTCAAGCACGGTTCTGATCGCCTGCCGGCGAACTGCGAATCCGTCGTAGACCTGTGGCGCGAAGCTGCACCGGGCTCCAACCCGCAGCCGGGTGACCTCGGCTACTGGCTGGGTCTGGACGTCAACGGAAACGAAGTCAACTCCGATTCAACCTGGGGCTTTGACACCGACATCGGCGCAAGCGGTGGAATCTTCGGCGCTGCCAGCATCATCAATGTTGCTGAAGGCACCAAGTTCTCCTACAACGCGACCGCGTTGGACGGTTTCTACATGGCCGGAACGACCGACCACACCGATCCGGGCGACCTGTTCCCGAACCTGGCTTCAGGTAACGGCAACGAGAGCATCGTGTTCGACAACGGCGACCTCCAGGTCATCGATTGGAGCGCTTTTGGTCTGACGCACCCGCTGGCCGTCAACGCCACGCTGACCCTGGCTGAGCTCATGAATGAGTACACCATGGAAGCAGGTCTCGGCGCTCGTACCGAGTGGGTTCTGACCTTCCCGACCAAGGGTTTCCACGTTGATACCGCACCTGGCGGTAACTCGCTGGTTGAACCGGGCGACGATGCCATTCCGCCGTTCAGCAATGTATGGACCGTTGACGAGCCGCGTTCTTGCGACGAACTCACCTTCCGCTTCTGGGATCGTGAAGAGCAAGAGCCGACCGTTGAGCCGGGCCAGCCGGGTGGTGTTGATGTTTCACCGCCGCCGCCGCCGACCGCTCCGCCGGAAGTCCCGACCTTCCAGCTGTGCCGCGAAGCCAACGTCATTCGCCTGGCCAACGATGGTTCCGTGCCTGACGCAACGGAAATCCTCGGCGAGCCGCTGCGCGAAGAGCCGTTCGAGCTGCTGAGCTACACCAACCTCAGCCTGCCCCCGGCGTTTGAGTCAGGCTGGTTGCGCTTCGACTTCTCAGCGCGTGAGTCGCTGGCTGGTGACGCTGTGATTGGTTCGAACAACGCTGTCCGTGGCCTCCCGGTCATCGGCTTCGGTGTGACGACCATCTCGAATGGCGATCTGGGTGACGGTGTTCGTGCCAACTATGGTGGCACCTTCCAGCACCGCGGTAGCCGTCAGGGCTTCATCGCAGAAACTGGCGAACCTTCACCGTAAATACCCAGGTTTAACCTCGGGACAAAAAGGCCGCCCTCCGGGCGGCCTTTTTCTGTTCTGGAACTATCCGGATTGATGTACTCTAAGCATTGAACATATCTTCTTACAGGATCACCACCGTGAATTTGATGTCCTTTACGCAAAGACTTGCTTTCTTTGCGGCTTGTGGCTTTACCTCGTTCGTGGCCACTGCCAATGATCCCGTCACCATCGAAATCGAGCAAGACGGAGAGGTTGTTTTGCAGATTCCATTGGTTCCCATGGCGCCAATTGATGTCGACAGTGAAACCGGTTGGATAAGGGCCATCGCTGACAGCGAGTTCTCTTGTGCGACCGACCCGGAGGTGACCTGTGAAGACGTGCAGGTCTCCATGGAGAGCCCGGATTTCGGGAGTTTTTCGATTACTCCGACATCAATCGGGCCTGGTGGCAGTGTCTCCGTGAACTGGTCGTCGACAGGTGCCTGGGAATGTGAAGGTCTTGGTTTGGCCGGAACGGCCTGGTCGGACGCGTTGAAGTCGCCGACGGGTAGCCAGTCCGTCGTCATGAACGTCGATCCCGGAACCTATGAGGCGAGTATCCGTTGCTTCAATGGCCCGGTTGACGATGTCCGTGGCCCGATCGAGGTCACGGTGACCGAGGCTGGTCCTACCGATCCTGAAATCCCCGAGTTTTGCCAGGGCCGTCAGCCGCCTGACATGACGGCTACCGTAAATTGTGTGCCGGGCTCCAATGCGGACTGTCGCAACTACGCCGAAGTGTATCGCGCCGAGTTCCCGGGCCTTCGCCAGGCGCGCCAGATTTTCGCCAACCGCGATGAGTACATTGCCATGCGGTTTACGGTGCCCACCGATATCTCAACCTCGGTTTCCGGTGACTGGCAGTGGGTGACGCCGCAGCTGGTGCCGACGTCAACGGGGCGCAATATGCAAACCATTTCAAGGTGCCCTGGTGATTTCAACCAGCAGGTGATCCTCGACGAGATGGGCCCGAACTGCTACTTGAAACAAGGCGCGCTTCCCCCGTCATCGGTTCAGTGGGCGATCGTGGGCGGAAACGTTGGTTCTCGTTGCGCACTTGAACCTGGCGAAACTTATTACTTCAACGTTTTGTACACCAACAGCGCTGCGGGTACACCGTCAAGTGAATTGAATTGGCAGTGTGGCAATGACGACCCCGGCCCTAACCAGTGCTCAAACAACACGACGCCAAACTTTTGATTATGAGATTTTCCAGCTTTTTTGTAATTGGTTTCCTCTTCAGCGTTGCACTTCCGCATGTGCTCGCCGAAGAGGAGCAACACTCGACCTCGCTCAGTATCGAGTCAACGTCTGAAGTGTTCGCCGTGCGCGGTGCTGCGACGGTGACGCAAGTGGATTTCGATGTCTTTGCGCAGCGACTGCCTGCGCACCATCGATCGGAATATTTTGCTGACCCTTCGCGGATTGCCCAGGCTTTGGATCGACTGATGCTCCCGCGCCAACTGGCGCAAAGGGCCTTTCAACAAGGCTGGATTGAGGAGCCGATTGTCCAGGCCCACTTGGTCCAGCTCGCAATGGTTTTCCTGGCCGATGAGTATCTGGACCGGGGTTGGCAGTCGGTTCGCCTGGACGACTACAGTCAGCAGGCCCGCGAGCTTTACCTGAGTCGACCGGATCTTGTCCGGCCCGGCCGCTCGGTTGATTTCACCCATGTGCTGATTCGGAGTGGCGCTGAGCGCGGCGATCTGGATGCAATGCGGGCAATGCTGGCGATCTACGATGAATTGCAGGAAGGTGCTGACCTTTCCGATTTGGCTGAGAAGTATTCGGAAGATCCCTCGGTCGGTGACAACCGCGGCCGCTTCGAAGGCGTGGAGATTTCCACGCTGGATGAGCGTTTCGCTCAAATGGTGCGGTTTCTCCAGCCCGGGCAGATATCAGAACCGTTCCGGTCATCTTTCGGCTGGCATGTCGTGCAATTGCATGACCGGTATCGGCCTGAAATCGATTCCTTTGAAGATGTGCGTGAGAGGGCGCTCGAGATCGCTGAGAGTCGCCACAGGACGTCCTGGCGCGAGGGCGTGTTGAGGGAGCTGAATACGATGGATACCGAGATTGCGCCGGGCGCGGTTGCGGCCTTGCTTGATCGATATCCTGCGTCGGAGGTGGACGTATCCGAGCTCTCTCGTGATGTCCTGCGCCGCATGGGGCTGGATTAAGATTGCACGGCGGCCCCAATCGGGGTCGCCGTCGGCTGGTCGGAATTTCTGGCGGTGTGGCGTGATTGAATCATGAAGGGCGGGCACTGGTGGGGCCTGCTCCCTGACTTGGTTCGCAGGGAGATTCGAAACCGGCTGATCAATACCAGCAGTGGATGGCTCTGGCTGATTGTCTCGCCGCTGTTGCTATTGGGCGTATATGCCTTTGTTTTTGGCTATATATTCAACGCCCGGGTTCCGGACAATCTGGACATGCCGTTTATTGCCTGGTTGGCCGTTGGCTTGTGGCCCTGGCTGGCTTTTTCCGAGAGCCTGCTCAAGGGGTCGCAGTCGATACTCAACAACGCCTCGTTGATTTCGAAAGTGGCCCTGCCTCGAGAATTGCTGGTTCTTTCCAGCCAATCTGCGGTTTTCATTCTTCATCTGTTTGGTTACGGCGTGGTCTTGATGACCATCCAGTTGACCGGAACAGCGCTAACCTGGCAAGGCCTGGGTTATGTGACGCTGTTGATGGTCAGCCTGTATCTTTTCGCGGTTGGTCTGGGGCTGATCCTGGCAGCGGTCCAGGTTTTCCTGCGCGATCTTGAGCAAGTGCTGCCCACTTTTCTCATGTTCTGGTTTTTCATGACGCCCATTCTGTATCCGCCGGATTTATTGCCGGCAGCGATGGCCGATTGGATGGTGATCAATCCCATGAGCTTGTGGATGGCTGAAATTCGGGCCGGGCTGTTCGAGGCCAAGTGGTTCCCCGATCTGGCCTTTCTGCCGATACTGATGCTGTCGCTACTGACCCTGGCCGCGGGCCGCTGGTTGTTCGACCGCCTGAGTCCCAGTTTCGAGGACTTCCTGTGAGTCGTCTGCTGCTCAGTCTTGAAAACATTGGCAAGGTCTATCCGCGAACCGTCAGGCCAGGGCAACGGTTCAGTGGTTTCTGGCAGGTGCTCAGGCGTGGTGAGTTCGAAAACGGTATCTGTGTACTGGATGGTATCGATTTCGAGGTTCGTGCCGGGGAGTCTTTTGGCATTATTGGTGCCAATGGAGCCGGCAAGTCGACCTTGCTCAAGATTATTACCGGCGTCCTGGCACCCAGTCACGGCGCGATCAAGCGTCAGGGAACCAGCGCTGCCCTGCTCGAACTGGGTGCTGGTTTCGACCCGGAATACACGGGCCTGGAGAACTTGCATATGAATGCCGCTTTCCTCGGCCTGGGACGTTCCGAGGTCGAAGAAAAGCTGGACGACATTCTTGCCTTTGCCGACATTGGCGAGGCTATCCACGAGCCGGTAAAGCATTACTCGTCGGGCATGGTCGTACGGCTGGGTTTCGCCGTCGTCGCCGTCGTCCGGCCGGATCTGTTGATTACCGACGAAGTGCTGGCGGTCGGTGATGAATCCTTCCAGAAGAAGTGTATTCGCTGGATCGAGCGTTATCTGGCCGATGGTGGAACGCTATTAATGGTTTCCCACAGCATGTACCAGGTACAGAAACTGTGCCGCCAGGCCCTTTGGCTGGATGCCGGTAGGGCACGGCTTCAGGGCGATGTTTTTGACGTCACCCAGACCTATCTGGCCTGGCACGAGCGGCGCAGCGCCCGGCAGGTCGAGGGCGAGGCGCAGCGTCGCACCGACAGTGGCAGCCTTTATACCGTTGAGGATTTGCAAGTCAATGGCGCTGGTCCGGACCAGGCTGAAACCGTGCTGCAGTTGGGTGACCGCCTGGTGGTCGAGACACGCCTGCGTTCGCCGGATGGACGTTCACCAGTGGTGTCTGTCGGTATCGTACGCGTGGATGGCACGCCGGTGTACGGTTTGAGCAACGAACAGGAAGAGATTGCCCTGGCCGTCGATAACGATGGCTTTTTCCCTGCGCGCCTGGTGTTCGACCGCCTGGCCCTGTTGCCGGGTGGTTACATTGTTCGCGCCCACGCGCTGGATCCGGAGGGCCTGCGGGTGCATGACACGCTGGAGGTGCCATTCACCGTGCGCGGGCGCACCCGAGAGGCCGGTCTGGTGCGACTCGAACATCGATGGGAGCAGTGATGACGGCAATTGTCGTGCCGGTGTTCAACGCGCCGGACGAAACCCGGCGTTGCCTTGATGCGCTACGACAACACAGTCGGCGGGACTTGCCGGTTGTCGTCATCGATGATGCCTCGACCGATCCGGCGATAGCCGACCTGATGGATAGCCTTCCGGCGGGCTGGATACGCGTACGCAACGAACAGAATCTGGGTTTTGTGGGCACCGCCAACCTCGGAATGGCTTTGTGCCAGCGGAACGACGTGATTCTGCTGAATTCCGATGCCCAAGTGACGCCCGGGTGGCTTGAGGCGCTTGAGGTGTGTGCCGCCAGCGCGCCGGATATTGCCTCTATCACGCCCCTGAGCAACAATGCCGAAATTGCCTCCCTGCCGGGTTTTTGCCAGGCAAATCCCTGGCCGACTCATCCTGAACGATGGGCCCGGGCCTGCCGTCAAAGCGGGGCACCACTGTATCCGGAGGTGCCAACTGGCGTAGGCTTTTGTCTTTTCCTGCGTCGCGCTTGCCTTGACCAGGTCGGCGTTTTCGATGAAATTGCCTTCGGCCGTGGCTATGGCGAGGAAAATGACTGGTGCATGCGCGCAACCAAGGCGGGCTGGCGACATGTCATTTGCGATACCGCTTTTGTTGCCCATCAGGGCAATGCCAGCTTCGGTCCACTGGGTATAGGACCTGGCGGCAAAGCCATGGAAACCCTGCTGGCGCGCCATCCCGACTACATGGACCGCGTGCGGGCCTTCATTAATGCTGATCCACTGGCTGAGCGCCGTGCTGCCATCATTCGCGAATACGACCGTCTGCGTGCGGTCACTGCCGAGGACCGATCATGAGCGATAAGCAGTCGCTGGAATTTACCGGCGAACGATTCACCCCAGAATGCGTGAGAGAGATTGCCTATGAACACTGGCACCGGTATGCCTGGGCCAGCGGACTGGTCGAGGGCAAGTCGGTGGTCGATGTCGCCTGCGGCGAAGGCTATGGCAGTGCCTTGCTCAAACGCACTGCCGGGGAAGTCATCGGCATTGATATTGATCCCGAAGCCGTTGCCCATGCCCGCCAGCGCTATGGCCAGGACGGCCTGCGATTTGAATGTGCAGACGCCACCAGGCTGCCGCTCGCCGATGACTCGGCCGATTGCATCGTCTCATTTGAAACCCTGGAACATCTGGCCGAGCAGGACGCGCTGCTGGCAGAATTTCGCCGGGTGCTGCGGCCGGAGGGCTTTCTGCTGCTGTCCTCGCCCGACAAGAAGACCTATAGCGACGAGACCGGCTACGACAACCCATTCCACGTGCGAGAACTCTACCGGGATGAATTGGAAGCGCTGATCCGTCGGCATTTCCCGGCATTTCGACTCTATGGCCAGAAGCTGATGTTCATCTCGGCGATCTGGTCGCTCGGGCAGGGCGGTGATGCCGAATGGCTGACCGAGCAGGGCGAGCAGCTTGAACGCGGGGCTCAGCCCAGCCTGGCGGCGCTCTATTACATGGGCGTAGCCGGCGCGAATCCGGCGTGCTTGCCGGAATTACCCGCGACTTCGCTGTACGGCGATCAGGCCGAATCGGTATACCAGCATTACAACCAGGAAGTGGCGGCCCACATTCGAGCCGGGCACCTTCTGGCCGAGCGTGATGCTGAGATTGCTGAACTTAGGGCCAGGCTGACTGCACTCGAATCGTGACCCGCGAGGCTGAGGATCGTCCGATGACTGATCATCCTGCCGGGATACTCGGCAGGGTGACCGTGGTAGTCGTCAATTACAACTCCGGGCCCTGGTTGAAGCGTTGCGTTCGGGCCCTTAAAGGTCGCAACCGGCGCTTCCCCGACATGATCGTTCTGGATAATGCGTCCAGTGATGGCAGCATGGAAGAGTTGCCGACGCTGCCGGGTTTGACAACGCTGCGCAGCCAGGAAAACCTGGGCTTTGCGCGCGGTGTGAACCTGGCGGCCAGTCGGGTTGCAACGCCGTATTTCCTGGTTATCAATCCGGACTGTTTGCTGGTGCCCGAGGGCCTGGTTCGACTGATAGAAGAGCTTGATCAATGCCCGGAAGCGGGTCTCGTATCAGGCCGGATATTCGACATGAGCGGCAATGAGCAGCGCGGCAGCCGCCGGCAGTTGCCGGGCCCCCGGCGAGTCTTGAATGAGCTGTTGCCCCTGCGGTCCGGGAATGGTGTTGATCTTACCCATTTGCCGCCGCCGGATGAGCCGTCAGCGGTGGAGGCAGTGTCGGGTGCCTGCATGCTGATACGCCGAGAAGCATTCGAGGTGCTCGGTGGATTCGACGTTGCCTATCCCATGCATTTCGAAGATCTGGATTTCATGGCCCGGCTTGCTGCTGCCGGTTGGCAAGTCCGCCTCGTGCCGGAGGTGGCCGTCTCGCACGCCGGCGGAGTGTCGTCACGTCACCGGCCGGTACGAGTGATGCTGGACAAGCATCGCGGCCTCTGGCGCTACCTGAACCGCCACTGTCGCGACCGCTGGCCTGTTTGGCAGCGTCCCCTTTGGGCCTTGGGTATCTCGCTGCACGCGCTGGTGATGATTCCGATGTTGCTGTGGCGGCGATGAGCACAGGCCAAGGCGCGCTGGTTCTGCTGTTTGGTGCCACTGGCCCGGTAGGCTGTTTCCTGCGCCAACGTCTGGCCGATAGCGGCTCCATGGTCATGGCCGTCTCCCGCCGGCCGCCCGACGAACAGACCGGGCACGAAATTTGGTTACAGCACGATCTGGATGAGGGGCCACTCACCAGTGATGCCTCGGTGCTGGTCAGCCTGGGACCCTTGAGCCATGCCCTGGCTGAACTCGAAAACAGTCAACGCGTGGGGCGGCTCGTCGCCCTGAGTTCGGCAAGCACGCACTTCAAACGGCACTCGCCGGATCCCCGCGAACGCGCGCTTATTCGTGGTTTGATCGATACCGAGAATGCGCTTCGCCAGCGTTGCGCGGAACGGAACGTGGTCCTGACCCTGATCAAGCCCAGCCTGATCTATGCTCCGGGGCTGGATCGCAACGTCAGCCGGCTGGCCGGTTTGATGAAACGTCTATCGGTTACGCCCTACGCAGGCCGGGGGCTTCGCCACCCGGTGCATGCCGACGACCTGGCTCGCCTGGTCGTGGACTGTCTCCGGCTGGGCGAGGCAAGTGCTGGCGAATGGTTGGTTGGCGGCGGAGAGACCCTGACTTATCCGGACATGCTGAAACGCATTGCCAGCGCGAGTGGGCGATCTACCCGCTTGCTGCGCGTGCCGGCCTGGAGTCTCAAGATGGCGCTGATTCTCGCTCACAGCTTCCACCGTCTCAGTGACATCCGCGCAGTGATGATTGATCGTCAGCGCCAGGATTTGCTGGTCGACGATACGCCAGCACGGGAACGGCTGGGCTGGACGCCCAGACCGTTCAGGCCTTGATTCAGCGGTTGCTGCGGCTCCGACGGGTGACTTGCTGCCGCGCCGCTCGTTCAATCACTTCCTGCGCAGTCAGGTTATCCAGGGAACTGTAAAAGCTTTCCAGGTCGCGACTGCCAAGGGAGTAGGTATGCAGGAAGCGGAGTGCCGAGTTGAACTGTTGATACTGGCTTTCGGATGTGTCGCTGGCGATCAACTCCAGACTTTCGGCGAACGCTGTCGGGCTGCTGCCATCAATCAGGTGATCCAGTCCCCAACCATCTTCGGCGAGCTCTCCACGCAGGTTGGGTAATTCGCGCGATGGGTCAAGCAGTGGTGGCAAGGAAGAGGTGTCCCTGACCGGTGCCGCAGTCTCTGGCTGGCGTCGACGTATTTCGCGGCTCGGTTGGGCCTGGGTGAGCGATTCGGCTTCAGTGGCCGGCTCTGGCGCCGGTTCTGGCTCAGAGCGACAGGCAATCAGAAAACTGCTCGCAACGGCCACAACCAGGAAGGTGCGAAAACGGGTCATGAATTTTCCTTGAAAGTTAGCATCTCTACGGCCTTACGACCGGCTTGTCGAGTCTCGGTTCCCGACAAACGCAGCCTGACGATGAACATTGCCGGCGTGCCGGATCAGTCCTTCAGCTTCTTGTAGCGGATCCGGCGCGGTCCAGCCTGGTCGCCACGGCGACGCTTGAGGTCTTTCTCGTAGTCGGAGAAGTTGCCCTCGAACCACTCCACATGGCTGTCGCCCTCGAAGGCCAGCACGTGGGTGGCTATGCGGTCGAGGAACCAGCGGTCATGCGAAATCACCAGGGCGCAGCCCGGGAAGGCCAGCAGGCCCTCTTCCAGGGCGCGCAGGGTTTCCACGTCCAGGTCATTGGTCGGCTCATCGAGCATCAGCACGTTGCCGCCGCTTCTCAGCACCTTGGCCAGGTGAACCCGATTGCGCTCACCGCCCGAGAGCTGGCCGACGCGCTTCTGCTGCTCGGAGCCCTTGAAGTTGAAACGGCTGGCATACGCGCGGGCCGGGATGCGGAAGTTGCCGACCACGATTTCCTCGGCACCGTCGGCAATTTCTTCCCACACCTGGCGGTCATCGGCCAGGCTGTCGCGCTTCTGGTCGACATAGGCCAGTTGCACCGTGTCGCCAACCCGAATGCTGCCTTGATCCGGCTGCTCGGTACCGGCAATCATCTTGAACAGGGTGGATTTGCCGGCGCCGTTGCCGCCGATGATGCCGACGATGGCGCCCGGCGGAATGCGGAAGCTCAGGTCTTCGATCAGCAGGTCGTTGCCGAAACCCTTGTAAATGCCCTCGGCCTCGATCACGGTGTCGCCCAGGCGCGGGCCGGGCGGAATGTAGATCTGCCGGGTTTCGTTACGGGCCTGGAATTCCTTCGAGTTGAGTTCTTCGAACTGCTTCAGGCGCGCCTTGCTCTTGGCCTGGCGACCCTTGGGGTTGGCCCGAACCCATTCCAGCTCGGACTTGATTTCCTTCTGGCGGGCGGCTTCCTGTTTCTCTTCGATGGCCAGGCGCTGCTCTTTCTGTTCCAGCCAGGATGAATAGTTGCCCTGGAAGGGGATGCCATGGCCGCGGTCCATTTCGAGAATCCAGCCGGCCACGTTGTCGAGGAAATAGCGATCGTGGGTAACCGCCATGACGGTGCCGGGAAACTCGTCGAGGAAGCGTTCCAGCCAGGCTACCGATTCGGCGTCCAGGTGGTTGGTGGGTTCGTCGAGCAGCAACATGTCGGGCTTGGACAGCAGCAGGCGGCACAGGGCCACGCGGCGACGTTCGCCACCTGAGAGGTTTTTGACCTCAGCTTCCCAGGGCGGCAGGCGCAGGGCATCGGCGGCCACTTCAAGGGTGCGATCCAGTTCCCAGCCACCGGCGGCATCAATCTTGTCCTGCAGTTCAGCCTGTTCGGCCAGCAGCTCGGTCATTTCATCGTCGTCCATCGGCTCGGCGAAGCGGTCAGAGATCGCATTGAAGCGATCAAGCAACTGCTTGACCTCGCCGACGCCGCCCATCACCACCTCGCGCACCGTTTCGTCTTCGGGAAGCTCCGGCTCCTGCGGCAGGTAGCCGATGCGGATGCCCGGCTGGGCGCGTGCCTCGCCGTCAAACTCCTTGTCGACCCCGGCCATGATTCGCAGCACGGTGGACTTGCCGGCACCGTTCAGGCCCAGCACGCCAATCTTGGCGCCGGGGAAGAACGACAGGGAGACGTCCTTGATCAGGGTTCGGTTGGGGGGCACCACCTTGCTGACGCGGTGCATGGTGTAAACGTATTGGCTCATGGTTTTGAAGGGCTGGAAAAACGGAAACAACGCGTATTGTGGGGGCGCAACGATCGGATTGCCAGCCAAAGCCGGTCATAAAGCCAAGGGGCGTATGCCTTACACTCTTCGAGATACTTTCAGCTATTGGAAGCCTGCATGAAAATTCTTGTCACCGGTGGCGGCGGTTTTCTCGGCCAGGCCATCGTTCGCCAGTTGCTCGCACGCGGCGAGACGGTCCACGTCATCAACCGGTCGGGCTACCCCGCGCTTGAGGCCCAGGGCGTGGTCTGCCACCGCGGTGACATCGCCGACCCGGACGCCGTGATGGCGGCAGCCGAGGGTTGCCAGGCGGTCATCCACGTAGCGGCCAAGGCTGGACCGGGCCTGCATCAGGACGATTTCGAGCGTCCGAACGTGACCGGTACGGAAAACGTGCTGGCGGCTTGCGAGCGGCACGGCATCGGCGTGCTGGTGCACACCTCGTCGCCCAGCGTGGTTCACGGCGGTGGCGATATCGAAAACGGCGATGAATCCCTGCCGTATCCAAAGCATTTCCAGTCGCCCTACCCGGAAACCAAGGCCCGGGCCGAGCGGCTGGTGTTGTCGGCCAACGGCTCCAGCCTGAAAACCTGTGCCCTGCGTCCGCATCTTATCTGGGGGCCGGGGGACAACCAGCTGTTGCCGCGGCTGATCGAAAAAAATCGTGCCGGGCGCCTGCGCCTGCCGGCGCCGGACAAGAAAATCGATACCGTGTTCATCGACAACGCGGCCGAAGCGCATTTGCTGGCGATGGACAATCTGCTGGGGCCAGGCACGGCAGCCGGAAAGCCTTACTTCATTTCCAACGGCGAGCCCCTGGCCAACGGCGAGATCATTCGTCGGCTGCTGGAGGCGGTCGGCGAAACCCCGCGGATCAGAACCGTGCCCTTGGGTCTGGCGATGACGCTGGCCGGCGCGGTGGAGGCGTCCTGGCGGCTGACCCGGCGGCGCAGTGATCCACCGCTGTCGCGGTTCGTGGTCGAGCATCTGGCAACCGCACACTGGTATAACCTGGGCGCGGCCGAGCAGGATTTGGGCTATCACCCCCGCGTCAGCATCGAACAGGGGCTGGCGAGGTTGTCAGGCACGGGCTGAACGGTCAGGTGTGGCCCTGAAAGGCTTGCACCAGCAACACCATCGCGACCAGTGCGAACAAGGCCGTGGCCAGGCGATGCAGCAGCTGGTGCGGCAGCTTCTCCTGCAGGCGGTAGCCCAGCCAGATCATCGGCAGATTGATCAGAACGCTGCCGATGGCCGCACCCAGGCCAACCATCCAGGCCGGGTTCAGGGTCATCGACAGGGCAATGGTGGTGAACTGACTTTTGTCGCCGAATTCCAGCATGGCGAAAACCAGCACGGCGGTGGCAAAGGCATGGCGACGGGTTTTCGGGCGGGGCACGTCTGACCGGTCACGACCGGAAGAGCGTGCCATCCAGATGGCAATCACGGCAAAGCCCAGGGCAACCAGCCACTCCATCAGCCGGTCGGGGAGGAGCCGGGCCAGCCAGGCACCGCCCAGCGCGGCCAGCGCGTGCATGCTGCCAAGCGCCACCGCCATGCCGGCAGCCACCGCCAGCGGGCGCCGGTAACGATTGGCCATGACAATTGCGACCAGCTGGGTCTTGTCGCCCAGCTCGGCCATGGCAACCACCGCCACTGCAATCCAGAAGGCTTCCATCGGCGGCTGTCAACGTTGGCGAAGCTTGCTCAGCAGACGCTCCAGGCGGCTGCGCCTGAGGTGCTGCCGGTCTTCGGTCGAGACGTTTTCGTAGCCGCCGTACTTGAGTTTGACCCAGGCATTCAGATCGGTCTGGCGCATGAAGTTGAACAGCCACTGGCCGGGCCCGCGCCTGGAAGGCGGTCTCAGGACCGCGGTGCCCAGGTCAATGATGACTGGCGACTGATCCCGGGTAACCATCAGGTTGGCCTTGCGTTTCAGGTCGCCATGGGCCACGCCGGCAGCGTGCATGGCCTGAATGATAGTCAGCAGACGGGCAAAGAATTCGTCACGGTTGGTCAGCGACGCCTCGCGGAAAATCTCGCCCTGAACGTAGTCGATGGCGAGCCGCTGGCCATCAATCAGCCCGTAGCAGCGGGGAAAACCGGTCAGCCCTGCCAAGCGCTGGTAGGCACGGTGTTCGCGTATCAAGCTTCGCGCATGAAGCTGCCGGAGCGGTCCGCGGCCGCGCGGTGCCTTGATCACCAGGTCGCCGGACTCCAGCCGGAAATGGCGTGCTTCGCCCTGGTTGCTTGTGCCGAGTGATCGCCCGCTGGACCACTCCAGTTGCCGAATCGTATCCGGGTCGGGCAGGGCGTCCATGCTGCGATTCCTGGTGATGAGAGCCGACAGGCGGAAATCTGGCAAAATAGCGGGCTGGGAGTTGCGCGTCGGGGTCGAAAAACCCCCAACGCGCCCTCACTATAGCGCAATCCATCCGTTGACGATCGAGGGATCGACCCATGCCCATTTATGAGTATCGTTGTCAGGCCTGTGGCCATGAGCTGGAAAAACTCCAGAAAATTTCCGATGCCCCGCTGACCGATTGCCCGGCCTGCGGCAAGCCGGCCCTGTCCAAGCTGATCTCGGCTGCCGGCTTCCGTCTGGCAGGCGGTGGCTGGTACGAGACCGACTTCAAGAAAGACGGCAAGCGCAACCTGGCCGGCGACAAGGACAGCAAGACCAGCAGTAAATCGGACAGCAAATCCGAAAGCAAACCGAGCTCCGACAAGGCAGCCTGACTGGCCTGAACGACCTTTTTGGGCTTCTCATGGAAGCCCGAAACCGCCCTGACCTTTGACTTTTCGCCTCTAACCTTTCACCTTTCACCTTTTACGGCTCCTATGCGCACCCATCTCTGCGGCTCCATCAACGAAACCCTCGAAGGCCAGACCGTCACCCTGTGTGGCTGGGTGGCCCGCGCCCGTGACCTGGGCGGCTTGATCTTCATCGGCCTGCGTGATCACGCCGGCATCCTGCAGGTGGTGGTCGAGCCCGACAATGCGCCGGCCTTCGCGGTGGCCGAAAAGCTCCGTAATGAATACTGCGTGCGCATCACCGGCACTGTGCGCTTGCGTCCGGAGAGCCAGTGGAATGCCGACATGAAATCCGGCAAGGTCGAATTGCTGGCCGACTCGGTTACCTTGCTGAACGCCAGCGCGCCGCTTCCGCTGTTGATGACCGACGAAGACGGCGAGGAAGTGCGCCTGAAATATCGCTACCTGGATATCCGGCGCGAGCGCATGCAGCGCAACCTGCGGCTTCGTTCCCGGCTTAATGGCGCTATTCGTCGCTACCTGGACGGCCACGATTTTGTCGAAACCGAAACCCCGATCCTGACCCGCGCCACGCCGGAAGGCGCGCGCGACTACCTGGTTCCGAGTCGCGTTCACCACGGCAGCTTCTTTGCTTTGCCGCAGTCGCCGCAGATCTTCAAGCAGCTGCTGATGATGGGCGGCCTGGACCGTTACTACCAGATTGCCCGCTGCTTCCGCGATGAAGACCTGCGCGCCGATCGCCAGCCGGAATTCACCCAGCTCGATATCGAGATGTCGTTCATTGACGAGAACGACCTGCAGGCGATTGCCGAAGGCCTGATCCGCAACGTTTTCCGCGAAGTGCTGGACGTGGACCTGCCCGGCCCGTTCCCGCGCATGAGCTACGCCGAGGCGATGCGCCGCTACGGCTCCGACAAGCCCGACCTGCGTATTCCGCTGGAGCTGGTCACGATTTGCGACCAGGTCCGCCAGGTGGACTTCAAGGTGTTCGCTGAACCGGCCAATGACCCGGCCTGCCGAGTGGCGGCGCTGCGCGTGCCGGGCGGGGCCAGCCTCAGCCGCAAGCAGATCGACGGCTACACCGAGCTGGTTGCCAAGTACGGCGCCAAGGGCCTGGCCTGGATGAAGGTCAATGACCTGGCCGCCGGCATCGACGGCGTTCAGTCGCCGGTGGCCAAGTTCCTTACCCCGGAAGCCGTGGCCGGTATTCTCGAGGTGACGGGCGCTGAGACCGGCGACATCCTGTTCTTCGGCGCCGGCCTGAAGCCGGTGGTTGCTGCTTTCCTGGGCGCCTTGCGCCTGCAAGTAGGGCGCGATTTCGACCTGGTTGAAGCCGGCTGGCGCCCCTTGTGGGTGGTCGACTTCCCGATGTTCGAGTACGACGCCGACGACCAGCGCTACTACGCACTGCATCACCCGTTCACCGCACCCACCGTGGCCGATCCAGAGGCCTTGAGGGCCGACCCGGCCAACGCCCTGTCGCGCGGCTACGACATGGTGCTGAACGGCTCGGAAATCGGCGGTGGCTCGATTCGTATCCACGATCCGAAGCTGCAGCAGGCCGTGTTCGAGCTGCTGGGTATCGACGAGACCGAAGCCCGCGCGCGCTTCGGCTTCCTGCTCGAAGCCCTGCGCTACGGTTGCCCGCCGCACGGCGGCATCGCCTTCGGTATTGACCGCGTGGTCGCCCTGATGGCCGGTGAGGATTCGATCCGCGAAGTGATCGCCTTCCCCAAGACCACCACCGCGGGTTGCCCGCTGACCGGTGCGCCGGCCGCCGTTGACCAGGCTCAGCTTGACGAGTTGAGCCTGGCGATCAAGGCGGCCTCCAAGGCCTGAATGCGGACACCATGACGCCCAATCCGGAGACCATCCAGCGCACACCCGCGGCCCAGCCGCACCAGGTGGTGTTGGTCCACGGTCTCTGGTACGGGCCGGTCAGCATGGGCCTGCTGGACCTGCGCCTGACCCGGCGTGGCTTTGCCTGCCAGCGTTTCGGCTACCCTACCTTGAGTGCCTCGGTGCGCGAAAACGCCCGTGATCTTCACCGCTACGCCAAGACCCTTGAGGCCGAGCGAGTGGATTTCGTCGGCCACAGCCTGGGCGGCCTGGTGATTCTTCGCATGCTCGACGAGTGGGGCAATCTGCCGCCAGGCCGCGTGGTGCTGCTGGGTTCTCCCGTGCGCGGCTCGGCGGTGGCCACCCGCCTGCTGGATATCAAGGCCGCTCGCCCCTTGATTGGCGAAGCTCGAACGGCACTGGAGAAAGGCTTTTCCCATGCGCCCCCGGGCCGCGAAACCGGGGTGATTGCCGGCACCCGTCCGGTCGGTCTGGGTCGTTTGGTCGAAACCCTTGATGACCCGCACGACGGCACCATCCAGGCGGATGAAACCCGTCTGGCCAATGCCCGCGATAGTATTGACCTGCCGGTGTCGCACACCGGCCTGGTGCTGTCGGCCACGGTGGCCGACCAGGTGGCCAGTTTTCTGTCTGCCGGCACCTTCCAGTCGCTTTGATGCCCGGGCTTGTCCGGGCTCGCGACAGAACGCTTTCAACCCTTCAAACGCCAAGGAGCGCTGCCATGTACATTGATGCCGCCACGCCGTCCGCCAACACCGCGATCCCGGTGTACAGTCTCGACCGCCAGGGCCTGGATCAATGGCTGGCCAGCGCCAGCGAGAGCGATCGCGCCTGGGTCGAGGCCAGCGGCTTTGGCGCCGACCCGGCCAGCCATCTGCTGATTCCAGGCGACAACCGCAAGGTGGCCGCCGTGCTGGCCGGCCGTGAGTCCGGCGACCGGCTCTGGGCACTGTCCCACCTGCCGGCCCTGCTGCCGGAGGGCGATTACCGCCTGGAGGCCGACTGGTCAGCTGACGAACTGGAGCGTGCCTGGCTGGGCTGGGGCCTTGGAACCTACCGCTTTACCCGCTACGTTGAACGGGAGGCCCCCAAGCCGCGACTGGTGATCCCGACCGATCACCTGGAGGATGTGCAGCGCCTGCTGGATGCCTCCTGTCTGGTTCGCGACCTGGTCAATACCCCTGCGCTGGATCTGGGGCCTGCCGAACTGGCCGAGATCGCCAAAGACCTGGCCGGGCAGTACAACGCCGCCTTCGAGGTGATCGAAGGAGAACGCCTGGCCGAAGAATTCCCGGCCATCCACGTGGTTGGCCAGGCCTCGACCCGTCCGCCTCGGCTGATTCGCCTGCAGTGGGGCCCTGCCGACGCCCCGCCACTGGCCCTGGTGGGCAAGGGCGTGATGTTCGACAGCGGCGGGCTGGATATCAAGCCTGGTGCCGGTATGGTCTTAATGAAAAAGGACATGGGTGGTGCGGCTCACGTTCTTGGCCTGGCCAAGGTCATCATGGATGCGGGGCTCAAGGTGAATCTGCGGGTCTACATCCCGGCGGTGGAAAACGCCATCAGCGGCAACGCCTACCGGCCGTCCGACATCATCACCACGCGCAACGGCACCACCGTGGAAATCGGCAATACCGACGCCGAGGGCCGCGTGGTGCTGTCCGACGCGCTCAGCCTGGCCTGCGAAGAGGGTGCCGAACGGATCATCGACTTCGCGACCCTTACCGGTGCGGCGCGAATCGCCCTGGGCGAAGACCTGCCACCGATCTATGCCCGCAATCAGGTCAACGCCCGGCAAATCCAGGACTTGTCGTTCAGCGAAGAAGACCCACTGTGGCACATGCCGCTGTTCGACGGCTACCGCAGCCACATCCGACCGGCTGTTGCCGACCTGTCCAACACCGGTACCAGCAAGTTTGCCGGCAGCCTCACCGCTGCGCTGTTCCTCGATCATTTCGTCGACCCGGGCATTGACTGGTATCACCTGGATATCTATGCCTGGAACCTCGGTGATCGTCCCGGCCGGCCCGGCGGCGGCGAGGCCCAGGGTCTGCGCGCCATCTGGCGCTGGCTTCAGCAAACCTACGGCCATTGAGCCTGGTTTGCCGGGCCCGTCCGGTGCGGGCCGTCACCCAACGGTTGGCCGCACTGACGGCTGGCCTGGTTTGCAGCAGCCTGTTCCCCGTCCAGATCGATCACGGGCCGCAAGATTATCAGCTATCAAAGCAGGCTGGCGATGCTCAGCCGACCATCGTCTCGCAAGACGAACGCTGGCAGGGCATCATTGCCTACACGGCCAGTCTGCCTCGCCTGGCCACCCACGAACTGGTGTTCGAATTCGAAACGCCCGATTATTTCTCTGCAGACAACCAGGGCCATTTCGCCGCGGCCGTCCGGGCCGACGCGCTAACGGATGCCACCGGTGATGGCCATCCGAACGCTCGCGGGCGCGGCATCATCATCGGCAACGTCACGGGCTATGCCAAGCATCAGCCACCCTGCGGGCCGACCGAGCACCATAGCGTGGTCGCCATGGAAGCCTTCTGGGCCAACGGTAACTGCGTCTTTGGCGCCAGCACCGAAAGCCCGGCGCTGGACAACAACATCCGCTATCGCCTGCACATCATCTCGCGCCTGCCGCGCTGGTACAGCCGTCGCGTTCGCAATGAATACCAACTCTGGCAACAATCTGACGATGGCGAATGGGAGCGGCTCTTTGATGCCAGCTACCTGGAAGTGCCCGGCAGCACCACCGCCAATCCATCCCCGCTGAACCTCGGCGGCATCTTCCTGGGCGAGGCCTTCAGCACCCATGCCTGGACCGTCCACATCGACAACCTCACCACCTATCGCTGCGCCTATGGCAGGGCCCAGTGCAGTAAAAGATAAATTGTTTGAGAGCTCGTCGTTACTTGATATTCAAGAAATCTGTCAGTCGGTTTTTCTGCAAGAGCCATATGGACGAACTTCACAGTAGTGGATAGCCTTCGGCGGTGAGCTCTGCCCAAAACTTCCCACTTCAAAATGCTTGACAAATATGGGTTTGTTCTTAGAATGCCGCCGGGGCTTGAAAACTTATGTGGCGTGAGTCAAGTCTCGTCTTTTATCTGGGAGACCATCATGGCAGTAGTAATTAATTGTTCGTTTGATAAATCCAAAACCACCTTATTCAATCGTGCTCTAGACAATCGCGTGAGCACCGGCAATGCCCGGCCTTCGCCTCTTGCTTTGTTGCGTGCCGGTTTGAGTGTGCTCGTTTTTATTTTGTGGTCAGGCTCAAGCTGGGCGTCAACTCAAATTGAAGCATGCCTAACCTGTTATTCAGCAGCATCTTTCCGGAATGCGGCTGAGCAGTACTCTTTAAATAACAAGCCTGGATTGATTGGGGTAGATGAGGTCTACGTATTCAACCCTTTTTCTGCTGATGTTCGGTTTTTTCACGTGAACCGTTGGATCGATACTGACTTCGATCCTTTGGGGCAATTGCCTAAGGATCGTTCTTCCCGTCTTTCAAATGATCGAAAGGCATCCACCCAGAATCCGTTGAATTGGGGTTTTTTTAGAGCTGAGGCGACTGAAATGCCTGGAGATGGCCAAGTTCTCAGCCAGCTCCTGGATGCAATTGCCTTAGCTGCTCTATTGAACGAATTCATTGCCCAAGGTGTGAGCTCGGAAGATTTGCCCGGATTCTCTGACCTTGGAATTGGATCAGCCGTAGAGTTATTGGGACCGTGGGATTCTCCGGCAGGGTTTCGAAGAGGCGCACTGCAGAACGCTTTAAATGCTTACTTGCAGAATTGGATGTCAGATGCCAACTTGGTTTTTACAGAAATGGCTCACAGAGTGCTTAATCGACTTGGAGCACCGTCAGGAACAATAAGATATATTTCTGCATTTCGTATTGAATTCCCTGACGGAACGAGCATTTTAGTCGAGGTTGAATCAATTCTAGAATCCGCTACGGGAGGCGATACGGAATATGTCTTGAGGGTTGTTGAAACCTCGGTAGAGGGTCCTGGTTTGACCTTTGTGCCGCAAACACCCAATCAGTTTGGTGGATTCACCTATGCCGACCACGACACAACAGCGCGAGAGCTCGGAAACTTAGCAAGACGCCATGGCATTCCCGTTTTCGAGCAAGGCGCGTATGCAGGAGCGTGTGATTTCAGTTGTGAGATGGTTGATGGCGTTTTGGCGTGCAGCTTGCGCTGTCAGCGCCCCTAAGGCAACCATCTGTAAGTAACTCGTTTGAAGTCGCCACAAAAAGTAGAAAGCCCCTCGCCCCTTGCAGAGTCGAGCTCTGCAAGGGGCTTTTGCATTGGGCGCAAGCAGCATTTTCCTTACCAATAAGTGAGCGCGATACAGATCTGAATTTCGAGAGGAAATAAAGGCGATAATGCCGGGTCATTTCGCTGGCCTACGGTTCGCTTCGGTTCTCATGCAATCCTCTACTACGTCCTCCGAGGGTGTCGGGCGCGATATCGTTCGCACGCTGGTGCTGGCCGGGCCGCTGATTGTTGGTCAGGTCACCAGTTTCGGCATGAACTTTGTCGATACCGTGATGGCCGGCCGTCTGGGTATGGTCGATCTGGGTGCCATTGCCGTGGGTTCGGCGATCTGGTCGGCGGGCTTTCTGTTCGCGCTGGGGGTGCTGCTGGCCGTGTCGGCCACCGTGTCGCAACTGGACGGGGCAGGGCGACGCGCCCAGGCCGGTGAGTTTGTTCGCCAAGCGCTGTGGCTGGGCGTGGCCTTGGGTATTGGTCTGTTCGTGCTGGCCCGCCAGGCCGGCCCGGTGATGATCTGGATGGATGTCGACCCGGACGTGGCCGAGCTGACCATTGGTTACCTGAAGGCCATCAGTTGGGGTGGGCCTCCTCTGTGCGCAATGATGGTGCTGCGGTTCTTTTCCGAAGGCACGGGCTACACCCGCCCGACCATGTACGTGGGCGTTCTGGGCATTGCCTGCAACATTCCGCTGAACTACGCGCTGATGTTCGGCAACTTCGGCATGCCGGCGATGGGCGCGGTGGGGGCGGGCTGGGCAACCACCCTTGTGTTCTGGCTGCAGTTACTGGTGCTGGCAGGCTGGATTGCCTGGCGGCCACGCTATGCGCCGTTCGCTCTCTATGCACGCTTCAGCTGGCCGGATCGTCGCGAGATCGGCGCGCTGTTCAAGCTGGGCCTGCCGATTGGCGTCATGGTGTTTCTGGAAGGCGGCATGTTTGTCGCGGCCGCGCTGCTGGTTGGCACACTGGGTGCTCTGCCGGTCGCCGCCCACCAGGTGGCGATGAACTGGTCGGGTCTGATGTTCATGGTGCCGCTGGGGCTGGCCGGCGCCATCACCGTGCGCGTGGGCAATGCGATTGGCCGGGGTGACCCCCTGGCCGCGCGCCGGGCGGGGCTGGTTGGTATTGGCCTGGCCGGCGGTTTTGGTTTGATCTCGGGTGCGTTCATGCTGGCTTTCCCCCAGCAGATCGCCGGTATCTATACTAATGATCCGGCGGTGTTGGCGCTGGCGGCCAGCCTGCTGCTGTTTGCCGCCGTGTTCCAGTTCACCGACTGCCTGCAGGCGGCCGCGGCCGGCGCTCTGCGCGGCATGAAAGACACCCGCATCCCCATGCTGTACAGCGTGCTGGCCTACTGGGTGATCGGTATCAGCCTGGGTGCTTACCTGACCTTCCGGCAGGAATGGGGTGCTTCGGGTATGTGGGTCGGCATCATTGCCGGCCTGTCGGTGGCGGCCGTGCTGCTGGGCGCGCGCTACTGGCGGCTCAGTCGCCATCCGCAGCCGGGCTCGTGACCGATGGCACATTGCCTGGTCACGGCCTTGACCCTACACTTCAATCATCCTGACCCTTGATCTGTGAGCCCTCTGATGTCGCAACCTTCTCAACCGAATATCCTGATTCGTTTATGGCTTGGCTTCTGGCGCGGTGTTACGGCGCTGCGTATGGCCGTGTTCAATATTCTTTTCCTGATCATACTGGCGGTGGTGATCGGCGCCATCTTCAGCGGCGGCGATAAGCTGATTGTCGAGAATGACTCGACGCTGGTGCTCCAGCCGAACGGCCTGATTGTCGAGGAGTTCAGCGGCAGTCCGGTAGAGCGGCTGGTGAATGAGGCGCTGGGTCAGCCCGGTGGCGAGACTCGCCTGCGCGATCTGGTTGCCGTGCTGGACCAGGCCGCCGACGATGACCGCATCACCCAGGTGCTGATTGATACCGACCGCCTGCTTGGCCTGGGTACCAGCACCATGCGCGAGTTGAATGTTGCGTTCACCCGATTCCGCGAATCGGGCAAGCCCATCGTTGCCTATGGTGGCTGGATGAGCCAGGGCCAATACCTGGTGGCCTCGATGGCCGACGAGGTGTGGTTGGACCCGGACGGCATGATCCTGATCGAGGGCTACAGCCGCTTCCGCAACTTTTATCGTGATGGCCTGGATCGTATTGGCGTCGAGGTGAATCTGTTCCAGACCGGCGACTTCAAGTCCGCAGCCGAGCCCTGGGAGCGATCCGACATGTCCGAGGCCGACCGTGAAGCCAGCGAGGTGCTCCTCGGTGGATTGTGGCAGGAATATCTGGAGATGGTCGCGGTCAACCGTGGCATGCCGGTCCAGCGACTGATTGATCTGACCCAGAACTTTGTCGACTATTTTGAACAGGCCGATGGCAGCTTTGCCGACATGGCGCTCGAGCAGGGCCTGGTGGATCGACTGGTGTCACGTCCGGAAATGCGTGCAGAGTTGGCTCGCCGTGGTGCTCCTAACGATAACGGCAGCTTCCGGCAGGTTGCCCATAACAAGTATTTGCGACCGGAGACGCCGGTGTTTGGTCGCCAGAGCCAGGTTGGCGTGATCGTGGCCGAAGGCTTGATCACTGAGGGTGACCAACCGCCCGGCACAATTGGTGCAGACTCCACCTCTCGTCTGATTCGCCAGGCCGCCCAGGACGACAACATCAAGGCGGTGGTGCTGAGGGTGAATTCCGGCGGTGGCAGTGCCTTTGCCTCGGAAGTCATTCGGCGCGAATTGAAAGCCTTGCAGGATGCCGGCAAGCCAGTCGTGGTGAGCATGGGCGACGTGGCCGCATCCGGTGGTTACTGGATTGCCATGGGCGCCGACGAGGTCTGGGCCAACCCGGCCACGATCACCGGGTCCATTGGTGTTATTGGCCTGTTCCCGACCTTCGAGGATACCCTGGGCAAGATCGGCATTACCGTTGATGGTGTCGGCACCACGCCGCTGGCCGGTGCGTTCCGCGCCGATCGCGCACTGGGTGATGAAATGCGCAGCATCCTTGAAACCTTCATTGACGCGGCTTACCAGGATTTCCTGACGCTGGTGGCGACCTCTCGGAACATGTCGCTTGAAGACGTGCATGAGGTTGCCCAGGGCCGGGTTTGGACCGGTCGCCAGGCGCTGGAACTCGGCCTGGTTGACCAGTTGGGCGAGCTGGATGAAGCGGTGGCCTCGGCTGCGCGTATCGCCGGGCTGGGCGAGGATTTCCGCGTTCGCTACGTCGAGCCGGAACTGGCCCCCTGGCAGCAGTTTTTGAGCCAGATGGGTGCGCGGGTAATTTCCAAGGCCGGCTACGAGTCTGCCTTGGGTCTGGTCAACGGCCTGCCGCCGCAGCTTCAGCGCACGCTGATGCAGGACCTTGAACTGGTCATGGCCACCACCCGCAACGGCCGCCCCGGCGTGTTCGCCCACTGCCTGTGCGAAGTGCCGATGTAACCGCCGGCTTGAATAAATACGAAGGTCTTAGTAATCGTCACTCGTCTGGGGCAGCCGCTGGCTGCCCCGGTTCGTTCTGGCAACGGCTCCGTCGCGCTCGCGCACAGTGATTCAGAGGCTCCTCAGTCGTATGCCGGGGCGTCGATGTCGTCCAGCGTTGCCGCCGGCAGGAAGCCTCGAAGGCGGGCCAGGGTTTCAAGATCGGGGATTTCGCGGCTGAGCACGCGCAGGCGCATTTGCACCAGCGTGTCCAGATCGTCGTCGCGGGCGAGCAGGTCGTCGCGTTCGCGTTGCAGTTCGCCCAGTGTCTCGCCCAGCTGCCAGCTTTCGCGGTATTGACGGTCGTCGCAGGCCTCCGCTGGCGGCTCGCCGGATTGTCCGAGTTCGAAGCCTGCCTGCGGTGAGCAGTCGGGTTCCTGCGCGCTTTGGCAGGCGGTCAGAAGCAGGGCGGCGATGATGACTAAGACATTCCCCTTCAAAGCCACATTCAGTGGTTCCCTTCGGTCTTGCCTGTGGGCGTCCGTGGGCTTCGTTCCCGGCACTTGATGTAGGGTGGCTACACCGGCGTGCCGGCGCCTTGCCACGAACGCCCGCAGACAAGCTGAATGAGGCTTTGAAGGGGAATGTCTTAGTAAGAAAAACCGGTGACGGGTCATGGCGTGGTCTTGGTTACACTCGGGAAGTTGAACTGACAGCATAAAGCGAATTCATGGATCCAGTCACCCACGGAATTTTCGGCAGCCTCTGGGCGCTGCCGGCGGCCCGGCGCGAAAAGATGCGCGAAGCGGCTCTGGCCGGCTGGATTGGCGGCATGGCGCCGGATCTCGACGTGCTGATCCGCTCCAGTGAAGACTCGCTGCTGTATATCGAATACCATCGCCAGTTTACCCATTCGCTGGCGTTCATCCCGATTGGCAGCCTGGCCGTGGCCCTGGCGCTGTGGCCGCTGTTGCGAAAACGGATCCAGTTTGGCTGGCTGTACCTCTGGGCAACGCTGGGCTATGCCTCGCATGGTCTGCTCGATGCCTTTACCTCCTACGGTACTTATCTGTTCTGGCCTTTCTCCGACCATCGGGTGGCGCTGAACTGGATCAGCGTGATCGACCCGCTCTACAGTCTGCCGCTGCTGATTCTGCTGGCGCTGGGCCTGTGGCGCCGACGCTGGCTGGGCATTGCCCTGGCCTGGATCTGGCTGGTGGGCTACATGGCACTGGCTGCGGTTCAAAACCATCGGGCCGAGGCTAAGTTGAGCGAGTGGGCGGACGATGAGGGCATTGCGGTCGAGCGCCTGGTCGCCAAGCCGGCGTTTGCCAACATCATCCTGTGGCGAGCGCTGGTGGATGACGGCGATCGCTTCCATCTGCTGGCCATTCGCAACCTGCCCGGCGCCGGCCAGCGTTTGTGGCCCGGCGGCTCGGTGGAACGCTTTTTTGTCGACGGCTTTGATCCCGACAGCCGGCTGGGTGATGACCTGGCCCGCTTTGATCACTTTTCGTCCAACTGGCTGTTCCGCTTCCCGGACTATGACGAGGACGGCCAGTGGTTTGTCGGCGACTTCCGCTATGCCATCGATCCCGGCAGCCAGCGTCCCCTGTGGGGCGTCACCTTCAATCCGGATGATCCGGACTCGCCAGCGCGCTACACTACCCCTCGCCGCGTGACTGAGGAGGAGCAGGCAGCGTTCTTTGACCGCCTGCTGAATCGCGGCAACCCCTGACCTAAAGAGGAAACCCCACGCATGCTTGCATCGCTTACTGATTTCATCTGGTCCTACGTGCTGGTCGCCGTTCTGGTGATCATCGGCGTGGTCTTTACCTTCGGCTCGCGTTTTGTCCAGTTTCGCTACTTTTTCGAGATGTTCCGCGTGCTGGGCGAGGGGTTCCGTCACCAGAAGGGACAGGTCAGCTCCTTTCAGGCCCTGACCCTGAGCGTGGCGGGTCGCGTCGGCGCGGGCAACATCGCCGGGGTGGCCGTGGCCATTACCCTGGGCGGACCGGGTGCGGTGTTCTGGATGTGGATGGTCGGCCTGATCGGCATGGCCACCAGCTTCTTCGAATGCTCGCTGGCCCAGGCCTACAAGACCCGCGACCCCAAGACCGGCACCTTCCGTGGCGGGCCGATGTATTACATCGAAAAGGGCCTGGGCAGCCGCGGGCTGGGCATGGTGTTCACCATTCTGCTGCTGGTGACCTTCGGCCTGGCTTTCGTGGCCTTGCAGTCGTTTACTGCCTCATCCTCGCTGGAAGAGGCCTTTGGTGTGCCGACCTGGGTGACCGGGGTCGCGCTGACCCTGATCGTGGCGGTCACCATCTTCGGTGGCGTCCAGCGTATCTCGCGGGTGACTGAAATCGTGGTGCCGGTGATGGCCGTGGTGTATATCGCCGTGGCCCTGGTGGTGATCGTGATGAATATCGGCCAGGTGCCCGCCGTGCTGGGCATCATCGTCAAAAGCGCCTTTGGCCTGGAGCAGGCCGTGGGCGGTGGCATTGGTGCGGCCATCATGATGGGTGTTCGCCGCGGGCTGTTTTCCAACGAGGCCGGGCTGGGTAGCGCGCCCAACGTGGCGGCCGTGGCCGCCGTGCCGCATCCGGTCAACCAGGGCATTGTTCAGTCGTTCAGCGTGTTCATCGACACGGCAATCATCTGTACGGCGACGGCCTTCATCGTCATCATGGCCGGCATGCATGAGCTGGCCGATGTCGACAACGGCGTGGTGCTCACCCAGCTGGCACTGGCCGAACACGTCGGCCCTTGGGGTCAGACCTTTGTCAGCGTGGTGCTGCTGCTGTTCGTGTTCAGCTCCATCCTGTACAACTTCTACCTGGGTGAAAATGCCACCTCATGGATGACGCCGGACAACCCGGTGACCTTCGTGGTGTTCCGACTATTGATGCTGGCACTGATCCTGTGGGGCTCGATGCAGAACCTGGAAACCATCTTCAGCTTCGCCGACCTGACCATGGCCCTGCTGGCGCTGGTGAACCTGGCGGCCCTGTTCCTGCTGATCAAGGTGTGTTTCCGCCTGATGCGCGATTACGATGACCAGGCCAGGGCCGGCAAGACGCCGGTCTTTGACCCGGCCAGCTTCAGTGACCTGAAGTTGGACCACGACGCCTGGCGCGACGCCGACAAGACCATCGTCAGTAAACGCAACTGATCCGGTAGAACGTGAAACGGGAGGCGGCATGCCGTCTCCCGTCTTCTCTCTCCCGTCTCCCCGGGAGACAATCAGGCCGCGCTGCGGTGTCGCTTGAGGTAAACCAACAGCTGTGACAGGGCGGCAGGGGTCATGCCGGGAATGCGGCTGGCCTGGTCGATGGTATCCGGGCGGGTCTTTTCAAGTTTTTCCAGCAGCTCGGCCGACAGGCCCTTGACCAGGCGGAAATCGAATTCGCCGGGAATGGCCTCGCCGGCCGCGCGGCGCTGGCGGTCCACTTCGTTTTGTTGTCGGCCCAGGTAGCCGGCATAGCGAATTTGCACGGCGACCTGCTCGGCCACGTCTTCGGCCCCGGCGCCGGGCCCCAGGCCGTCCACGGCCATCAGACGCGGGTACTCCACGCCCGGCCGGCGCAGCAGTTCCTCGGCGGTCACGTCCTTGCTGATCGGAGTATCGAGCTGGGCGGCAACCGACCTGGCCAGGGTTGAACCAGCCGGCACACGCAAGGCCCGCAAGCGCGCCAGTTCCTGTTCGATGGCCTCGCGGCGCGTTTCAAACGCCTGCCAGCGGTGATCGTTGACCAGCCCCAGCGAGCGGCCGATTTCGGTCAGGCGCAGGTCGGCGTTGTCTTCGCGCAGGTGCAGGCGGAACTCGGCCCGGCTGGTGAACATGCGGTAGGGCTCGGGCGCACCCTGGGTGGTCAGGTCATCGACCATCACCCCCAGGTAGGCCTCGGAGCGGGCCGGCACCCAGGCATCTTCGCCGCGCACCTGACGGGCGGCATTCAGGCCGGCCAGCAGGCCCTGCGCGCCGGCCTCTTCATAGCCCGTGGTGCCAT
>PWYW01000052.1 GCA_003567685.1 Gammaproteobacteria bacterium | reverse complement strand
GTGGTGTAGGAAACGGCCTGGAACACCGCATAGCGCAGCGACTGCCAGACATCGTCATAAACCTGCTGGCGCCACAGCAGCAGCGTGATCAAGGTGGAAATCAGCAGCAGCAGAATCACGAACAGTTTGACTTCAGGGTCTTTCAGGTAGACCTGAGCGGTGGCCTTGCGCAAGGCCAGGAAGTGCAGCGCGAAGTTGAGGCTGGCGATGAACAGGAAAAACACCACCAGCCAGTCGATCAGGGCGCTGTCGAAGTAGCCAATCGAGGCATCATGGGTGGAAAAGCCGGCCGTGGCGATGGTACTGAAGGCATGGGTGACGGCATCGAACAGACTCATTCCGGCTGCCCAGAACGCGGCCGCGCAGATCACTGTCAGGCCAATGTAGATGGCCCAAAGCGCCTTGGCAGTTTCGGCAATCCGTGGGGTCAAGCGGGATTCCTTGACCGGGCCGGTGGCCTCGGCCTTGAACACCTGCATGCCGCCGACCCTCAACATCGGCAGGATGGCCACGGCCAAAACGATAATGCCTAGGCCGCCCATCCACTGGAGCTGCTGGCGATACCAGCGAATCGAGATGGGCATGTCGCCCAGGCCCGAGAACACCGTCGCCCCGGTGGTGGTAATGCCCGAGGTTGACTCGAACACGGCATCGGCCAGGCTGGCATCGATGGCCAGCACAAAGGGCAGCGCACCGGCCAGGCACACCGCGCCCCAGCAGGCCACCACCACCAGGAAGCCATCGCTGATGCGAAGCTCGCGCTGGGCGCGCCGAACCGGCCAGTAAAGCCCCAGCCCCACCCCCAGAACGACACCAAGGCTGAGGCCAAAGGCAGCCGCCGCGCCGTCCTGGTTGGCCAGGGCAAAAACCAGCGGCGGCAGAAAGCCGATCGACAGAAACATCAGCAGCGCGCCAACCACGCGCTGAACCGGCGCGTAGGCCGCCAGGCGCATCAGAGAAACACCGCGTCCACGGAAAACAGCCGCTCGACCCTGGGAATGTCACGCTGGTCGGCGACGAACAGGACGACGTGATCGTCGTTCTGGATCATCACGTCATGGTGGGCAATGATGACCTCCTCGCCGCGAATGATTCCGCCGATGGACACCGAGGCCGGCAGGTCAATTTCTTCGATGCGCTTGCCCACCACGCGCGACTGCCCGGGCGTGCCGTGGGCGACCGCTTCAATGGCCTCGGTGGCACCGCGCCTTAGCGAATGGACCCGCACCATGTCGCCTTTGCGAATATGGGTAAGCAGCGCGCCGATGGTGACCTGCTGCGGGCTCACCGCCACGTCGATGCGGTCGGACTCCACCAGGTCGACATAGGCCGGACGGTTGATCAGCGTGATCACCTTGTCCGCGCCCAGCCGTTTGGCCAGCATGGAGGAGAGGATGTTGGCTTCATCGTCGTTGGTCAGGGCGCAGTAGACGTCGATCTCGTCGATGCCCTCTTCGTGCAGCAAGTCTTCGTCGGCGGCATCGCCGACCAGCACGATGGTGGTGTCAAGTTCCTCGGCGATAATCTCGGCGCGGTGCGGGTCGCGCTCGATGACCTTGACGTGATGCTTGCGCTCCAGTCGCCGGGCCAGGTTGGCGCCAATGTTGCCGCCGCCGGCCAGCATGATGCGCGTGGCCGGCCGGCCCATCCGCCGGAGCTCCCGCATCACCAGCGGAATATCGCGGGTCGCAGCCAGGAAATAGACGATGTCGTCGACTTCAATGACCGTATCGCCCTCGGGCATGATCGCCACGTCGTTGCGGAAGATGGCCGCCACGCGCGCATCCACGCCTTCGGGCAACTTGTCCTTGAGCGAGCGCAGCTCGCGGCCGACCAGCGGGCCGTCGGGAAAGGCCCGGGTGGCGACCAGCTGGGCGCGACCGTCGGCGAAATCCAGAACCTGCAAGGCGCCCGGGTAATCAATCAGGCGCAGGATGTGCTCGGTAACCAGACCTTCGGGGCTGATCAGCACGTCGATCGGCGCGTGCTCGCGCTTGAACAGCTCGGGGTGGGCCAGGTAGTCGGCAGCGCGAACGCGGGCCACCTTGGTCGGGGTGTTGAACAGCGAATAGGCAACCTGGCAGGCCACCATATTGGTTTCGTCGGAATTGGTCAGCGCAATCAACAGGTCGGCATCCTCGATGCCGGCGCGAATCAGCGTTTGCGGATGGGCGGCATGGCCCAGCACGGTGCGGATATCGAGCTTTTCCTGAAGCGTGCGCAAGCGCTCGATATCGGTATCGACTACCGTGATGTCGTTTTCCTCGCGCGACAGGCTGCGGGCCATACCGCTGCCCACCTGCCCCGCGCCCAGAATGATGATCTGCATGGTGGCTCCCTGGTGCCCCGGTCGCTAGCCCGGACAATTCATGAACTCGCGCGATGATCGCGCAGGATAGTGTTCGCACGGTGGATTTGCCGATGGAGTGCCGTATCGAGCCATACGGCCGACTGAGGAAAATCCGCTGTGCGGACAATAGACTAGCGAGGGCGCGCGTATGTTCATGAATTGTCCGGGCTAGGGCTCAGACCTGCTTTGGATCAATGCCCAGTTGCCTGAGCTTGCGATAGAGGTGAGTTCGCTCCATCTCGACCGCTTCGGCCAGCTTGCCGACACTGCCGTCGACGCCTTTGAGTCGATGGGTTAGGTACTGACG